>JAHZKD010000443.1 GCA_022600605.1 Actinomycetes bacterium | reverse complement strand
TCTGAGCCGGAATCGCCGAGGCGCACCAGCCAATACTTCTCGTCGCTGAACGCGCGGTGGACCTGTTCGACCGTGCTCTCGTATTCGGCGGCCATGTCGAAAGAACGCGGCATAGCTGGTCAGGCTACCGTTAACGCCCGTGGTCACTTCGTCGACAGGCGGTGCGGCGGTCGCGGAGGGTGTCCCTCTTGCTCCGCTGACCACGTTGCGCGTCGGACCCGTCGCGCGCAGGTTGGTGACGTGCACCACCACCGAGCAGGTGGTGGATGCGTTGGGGGCACTCGGCCCGAAAGCGCTGGTGCTGGCAGGCGGATCCAATGTGGTGCTCGCCGATGATCTCGACGGCCTGACCGTTGTCCGGCTCGCGAATGCCGGGATCGTCGTCGAGGGTGCCGTCGTGCGGGCCGAAGCCGGGGCGGTGTGGGACGACGTCGTCGTTGCCTCACTGGCGCACGGACTCGGCGGGTTGGAGTGCTTGTCGGGGATACCCGGGTCGGCGGGTGCGACTCCGGTGCAGAACGTCGGTGCCTACGGAGCTGAGGTCGCCAACACGATCCAACGGGTCAGGCTGCTTGACCGACACACAGGCGAGGATCGCTGGGTGGCCCCGGGTGCTCTCCAATTCGGTTACCGCACAAGTATTGTGAAGAACTCTGCGGCGTCAGTGGTGCTGGAGGTCGAGTTCTTGCTGGACCCCACGGGGCGCAGCGCGCCGCTGCGGTACTCGGAACTCGCGGCCGCACTCGACACCGAGCCCGGGGGGCGCACCGATCCGGCACGAGTACGCGCGGCGGTGCTTGCACTGCGCGCAGGTAAGGGCATGGTGCTTGACCAAGACGACCATGACACCTGGAGCGTCGGCTCGTTCTTTACTAACCCGGTAGTGACACCCGCCGAGTTCGAACGCTTGACCGCCGCCCACGGTGGCCCGATCCCAAGCTATCCGGCCCCCGGCGGGGTCAAATTGGCCGCTGGCTGGCTCGTCGAGCGGGCCGGTTTCGGCAAGGGCTATCCCGGCGCTTCGGCGCCTGCCCGGCTGTCCACCAAGCACGCCTTGGCTGTGACCAACCGCGGCCACGCAACCACAGCGGACGTAATTGCGCTGGCCAGGACGGTAAAGGCCGGCGTTTTGGCAGTGTGGGGGATCAATCTCACACCCGAACCAGTTCTTATTGGGTGCGATATCTAAGTACTCTGTATCGACGTGAGTCCTGAAAATCCCTTGCCGTCGGTGACCAGGCGGCGCGCGCTCGCCGCCATGGCGCTTGGCTTGGTGGCGCCCGGTGCGCTCGCTGCGTGCGCGAAGGAGGGCGCCAAGACCGCTGGGGGCGCTGGGGACTCTGCCGCCGCGCCGAATGTGGCCTACGAACCCTCCGGCGAATCCGTCGATGTCCTGCCGACCACACGAGTCGGCGCCGACGTCTCGAACGGATGGTTTCAGACGATCAGCCTGAAGAACTCCGAGGGCAAGGTCGTTGCGGGCACGCTCAACCGGGACCGCACTGCATTCACGGTCGCCGAACCGCTCGGATATGGGGCTTCCTACTCATGGGGCGGCACCGCAGTCGGCCGCAACGGTAAAGCAGTGCCCGTCTCTGCATCTTTTACGACGGTCGACCCGGCCAATCAGGTCAATGGTCAGTTCCAGCTCGCCGATGGTCAGACCGTAGGCGTTGCGGCGCCGATCATCCTGCAGTTCGACGCCGCGATCGCCGAAGAGGACCGTCCGACAGTGGAGAAGGCGTTGTCGGTCACGACCACTCCGCCAGTCGAGGGCAGTTGGGCATGGCTGCCCAACGAGGTCGGCGGGTCGCGTGTGCATTGGCGCACCCGTGAGTACTACCCGGCCGGCACCGTGGTGCACGTTGACGCCAAGCTTTACGGGGTGCCCTTCGGTGACGGCGCCTACGGCGCCAGCGATTCGACTCTGGACTTCAAGGTTGGCCGCCGCCAGGTGGTCAAGGCCGACGCGACGTCGCACCGCATCCAGGTGGTCACCGACGAGGGCGTGATCATGGACTTCCCGTGCAGCTACGGAGAAGGGGATGTGGACCGCAACGTGACCCGCAGCGGTATCCACGTAGTCACCGAGCTGTACGAAGACTTCTACATGACCAACCCGGCGGCCGGCTACGCCAACGTCCGCGAGCGGTTCGCCGTGCGGATATCCAACAACGGCGAATTCATCCACGCCAACCCGGCCAGCTCGGGAGCCCAGGGCAACACCAACGTCACCAACGGGTGCATCAACCTGTCGTCCGCGGATGCCGAGGAGTACTTCAACAGCGCGATATACGGCGATCCCGTGGAGGTCACGGGTACCCGCATCGAGCTGTCCTACGCAGACGGCGACATCTGGGACTGGGCAGTGGACTGGGCCGACTGGACCTCGATGTCAGCTCTGTCGGGACAGGACGGGCCGGACCACCTCCCCCTGTCCGCGCCCGCGACACCCAAGCATGCACCGCACGCGGCCGGCGCCACCCCCGGCCGTTAGGCCAACGTCGTAGATCTATTGAAGCGTGACCCGCTGGCTCCACTGACCTGGTCGCGCGGCCGTACAACGATCAAATCCAGGTCCACGTGTGATGGCCTACTGGCCACGAATCCGATCACCTCGGCGATGTCTTCAGCGACCAGGGGTGTCACGCCTTCGTAGACTTTCTCAGCCCGCTCGGCGTCACCGTTGAACCGCCGCAACGAAAAGTCAGTCTTGACCATCCCGGGTGCGATTTCGGTGAATCGCAAGGGCTTTCCAAGCAGTTCGCTGCGCAACGTGCGGTGCAGTACGCCCTGTGCGTGCTTGGCGGTGGTGTAGCCGGATCCGTTGTCGTAGGTCTCCACAGCGGCGATAGAAGTGACGGTGATGATCAGCCCGTCCCCGGAGTCGATCAGTTTCTGCAGCAACGCCCGGGTGACATGCAGCGTGCCCAGCACATTGGCCTCCCACATCCAGCGCCAGTGGTCCACGTCGGCGTCAGCCACCGATTCCATCCCACGCGCGCCCCCTGCATTGTTGACGAGCAGGTCCACGCGGTCCAGCTGGCTGGCCAGAGCCGTCACCGCGGAGGTGTCGGTGACGTCCGCCACGATGGCCGTTCCGGCGATCTCGGAAGCCAAAGCCTTGATCTGAGCTTCGCGGCGCGCCACACAGATCACATGAAATCCCTGTCCGGCAAGAGTTCTTGCGGTTGCTTCACCGATTCCGCCGCTGGCTCCGGTGACCACAGCGACCGGCCGCGGGTCTGAGTGAGTCGTCATATCTGCAAGCCTAAAGGGGTCTGCCGAGTTGACGGTGTGCCACCTGAATTCCCCGATGTTCCCGCTGATGGAAAGCCGCCTATGGGTCTGAGGTGAGCGCGCGAGCTAGGAGGCGGATGCGGCGGTGTAGACATGACGGTGTGCGTCTAGCGACCGATCCGCGCGGCCGGCCTTCCGGACTGCCTATCCCACGCCGGGTGGCGGTGCTGTCAGTGCACACCTCTCCGCTGGCCCAGCCAGGCACCGGCGACGCAGGCGGCATGAACGTATATGTGTTGCAGACGGCGCTGGAGTTGGCCCGCCGCGGCGTCGAGGTGGAGATCTTCACCAGAGCCACCTCGTCAGCCGATCAGCCGGTCGTGCGGGTGGCGCCCGGTGTGCTGGTGCGCAACGTCGTGGCGGGGCCGTTCGAGGGGCTGGACAAGAACGACCTGCCGACTCAGCTGTGTGCCTTTACCGCCGGCGTGCTGCGCGCGGAGGCCACCTACGAACCCGGCTACTACGACCTCGTGCATTCGCACTACTGGCTTTCCGGACAAGTCGGATGGCTGGCAGCCGACCGTTGGGCGGTCCCGCTGGTGCACACCGCCCATACCCTTGCGGCGGTGAAAAACGCCTCGCTGGCCGAAGGCGATTCCCCCGAACCGCCGTTACGGTCCGTCGGCGAGCAGCAAGTGGTCGACGAGGCTGACCGGCTCATCGTCAACACTGAACATGAAGCACGGCAACTGATTTCGCTGCACCAAGCAGATCCCGGCCGCATCGATATCGTGCACCCGGGCGTCGATTTGGCGAACTTCACCCCGGGCAGTCGCCAGGCCGCTCGCGCCGCTCTGGGATTGGAGGCCTTGGACGCTCACGCCCCGATCGTGGCGTTCGTCGGCCGCATCCAGCCCCACAAGGCACCCGACGTGCTGCTGCGCGCAGCCGCGCAATTGCCCGGCGTGCGGGTACTGATCACCGGTGGACCGTCCGGCTCTGGTCTGTCAGCCCCCGACGGTTTGGCTCACCTGGCCGCTGAGCTGGGTATTTCCGACCGCGTGAGGTTCCTGCCGCCGCAGTCCCGCGACGATCTCGTTCGCGTGTACCGGGCCGCCGAC
>JAHZKD010000442.1 GCA_022600605.1 Actinomycetes bacterium | reverse complement strand
CGTCGGCGACGAGCTGGTGCCGTACTTCAACCCCAGCAGCCAATTGCTCGAGCAAGCCCAGGGCCAGTTCAACGAACTCACCAACGGATACGAGTTCAGGGTCAGGTATTCGTTCCTCACCACCTGGTTGCGGCACTACATGGTGCTTCCGTTCGCGATATTGCTCGTGCTCCCTGCCATCGTCAGTACCGCCTACCTCACCACCGCGTGGTTCATGCGCCGCAGTTTCCCATCCCTGCCCGCGACCACCGTGTATCTCGCGACCGCAGCGCCCACCGCCTTGATCTACATGATCATGATCTATGCCAAGGTCACGCACTTCTACACGCTGGTGCTGGGCCTTTGCCTGATGACGGTCAGCGCCTTCCTGATGCTGGACGCGTTGCTGTTCAGGAAGGCGCGGTGGGGCCGCCGGATGATCGCCGCGTGCCTGGTGACCCTGTTCAATCCGGCGGTGCACTACCTGGTTCTTTTCGCGCTGTTCATGGGCCTCGCCGTGGTAACGCTCGTGATCGGCGAGGCAACCAAGTTCGTCCGCTCGGGCGGGGCGGGGAGGCTCTGGCGCGCACTACGGGTGCCCGTCCAGACCCGTCGAGTCCAGCTACGCAAGTTCATAATTCCGGCGAGGCGCACGGGCAGGTGGCGCGCACTGCTGGTGAGGATGAACGAGACGACGACCATGAAGTGCGGGTGGGCGATGACCGCACTTGTCGTGTTCGCCCTCGTGCCCTACGCCCTGTTCGTGAAGTTCGTCGCGCTGCGAGGTGTAGCCGACCTCTCCGAGACGGTGCCGGGGGACTATTACTTCATCCGTGACGCGTCGGTGTCGCTGCTTCACATCCTGTCCTGGGACCTCGCCGGGATCATGGACAAGATCAACTTCGGCGACTATCTCGCCAAGATCCCCCGAGTCTCCAACATCGTGTACACCGCCCTGATCCTGGTGCCGATCGCCGTACCCGGGGTGCGCCGGTCATTGCTTAAATGCAGGCCACAACGCCAACTCTTCGGCGTCATCTATGTCAACGTGGCGTTCGCGGTCTGGGCCACCGTCGGTTACGGAGATCCGACCTGGTTCCCAACCTTTCACCGTTCTATCGCCGCGTTGACGCGCTCGATCGCCGAGATCGACCCCGCAATTGGTGACGCCGCCCTCTCTCTTGCCTCCACGATCGTGCAGGTTCTGCGTTTCCCCCACCGCTTCCAGCTGATCCTGTTCATGCTGGCACCACTACTGCTGGCCTTGCCCATCGCATGGGCGCTGAGTGTGCTCGCCCGGAGGGTGGAAGCGCGCGCCATCCAGCTCAACGCGTCGCCCGGGCAGCACCGTGGCGTGCAGTGGCGATACCGGCGGCCCGGTACTGGTTCGGCAGTGGTGCCGGTGGCCCTGACGATCGCACTGAGCCTGGGTTTCTTCACCCCGCTACTGTCCAACGAAAACTATCGCTCGGCGTACGGCAGCGGTGACTTCAGCGGCTTCCTCTCGGCCTATCCGGTTGAGGATCTGAGCGACCTGAAGGACGAACTGGTAAAGCTGCCTAAGGGGAAGACGGTTGTTTTGCCGCCCACGGAGACGGCCAAACTGGTGGTGGGTCCCGATGGGGTGTCACACAAGTTCATCGACAAGTTCTACATCTACTACCTGGACCAACCGAGCTTCTACTACGGCCTGACCGGAGACAAGAAGAACAAGTTCGAGTTCTTCCTGCTGCTGCGAGCCCTCTACTACAAGCAGGACTGGTGGGTAAACATCGCCCGCGATATGGGCTTGCAATACATCGTGCTGAACAAGCAGGTCGAGAACAATCGCGGCGTCGGCGCCGAGTACCTGCCGGACATCGAGACCTATCTCAGAGAGGGCATCGAGGCGGTTCCCGAACAGGTGCAGCAGCTTTATGAGAACGACAGCTTCGTGCTGTACCGATTGGACGAGCCGGCACCCGCGGACAGGCCGGTGTTGCTCTTCGATACGTCCTGGAAGGGCTTCCTCGACACCGTCTTCAGCCGGCTCAACCTATCCCGCTGCTACGACTTTCGGTACATTTCGGACTTCGCCGGAACCGAGGCGGGCGAGCCGGTGGACCTGATCACCGACGACGTCGAGGAAGCGGCGCTGGACATCTGGTCGATCGACAATCCGGGCAGCTTCTTCGTGCCGACCCCGACCGGCAGCGCGTTCAACTCCGACGTGATCACCTCCTCCTACTACCTCTCGCCGATGTTCAGGCTGTACCTGTTCTTCTCCGATACCAAGTACAACCGCACGCAGACGATCACACCGGGAATCTTCGGCACGTTGAAGGGTTCCTTCACCGGACTGCCCAGGGCCACCGAGGTCAAGATCCCGGTGAACATTCCCGAGACGGGCCGGTACCGAGTCTTGATGCGCGCCGCCGCGACCGCCAATGACGTGGCGATGTCGTCAAAGTCCCTCGGACTGGCGAGCACGGTGGAACTGCGTTCGCCGCCCGATGCTCTCCAGTACTTTGGAAAGTCAGCGGTGTACGACCCCAACCGCAGGCCCACCATGGTGCCGGACCTGTCGGTCCAGCAGCTGGAGAAACTCATTCCCGATCAGCTCGTGCCGGTGAACCTCCGCTTCGTCTACCACGATTTCGGCGTGATCGATGCCGAGGCCGGATCCCACACCATCGCGATCGACAAGCTCGACGCCAACCCGATCCTCCTTGAAGGTCTGCTCCTGATTCCGGAAAGCAACTATCAGAACATCGATCTGCCACCGTCGGTACGCGTCGTGGAGGACGTAAACGACCTGGGCTGCTCCGAGAGGTCGATGGTGCGGTCCGGGATATCCGAGGGTGCGGACGCTGTCTCGGGTGAAGTGAACCAATCACTCACCCAGGAGCAGCTCCTGGCGCTGCTCGGCGGCTTGGACGACCTCAGAACAGCGGAGCCCGACGGCATCGGTGGCCGATGGCTGCATCTCGCAGCGACGATTCTGTTGCTGTTTGCCGGCCTCGCGGTGATCCGCCGACGCGTCCGCCGCGACCCGGATTCCGACCAGTGAGCCGCACCCCGGGCGGGCACGCGCTCCCCATTGCGTGGCAGCGTCGCTGAAACGGCACCCAAATGCAAAGACGCCCCAGGCCCGCCGTAAGGGCCCGAGGCGTCTCCTGCGATGTCACTCAGTGGGAGTGACCATGCCCATGCCCATGGCCATGGGCATCGTCTTCTTCCTCGACCGGCTTGTCCACAACGGCGGTCTCTGTGGACAGGATCATTCGGGCGACGGACGCCGCGTTGACCACCGCTGACCGGGTGACTTTCACCGGGTCGATGACGCCGTCGGCGATGAGGTCGCCGTATGCCAGAGTGGCGGCGTTGAAGCCGTGCCCGACCGGCAGCTCAGAGACCTTGTTCACCACGACCGAACCGTCCACACCGGCGTTGGTCGCGATCCAGAACAGCGGCAAGGACAATGCCGCAGAGAACACGTCAACCCCGAGAGCTTCGTCACCGGGGAGTGACTCGCGCAGCTTCGCCAAGCCGGCACGGGCCTGGACCAGCGCGGCACCGCCGCCGACGATGGTGCCCTCCTCGACGGCAGCCTTGGCTGCCGAAACAGCGTCCTCAACGGCTTCCTTGCGCTTCTTCAAGTCAGTCTCGGTGGCCGCACCGACCTTGATCACGGCGACTCCGCCGGCCAGCTTGGCCAGCCGCTCCTCGAGCTTCTCGCGGTCCCAATCCGAATCGCTCGCCTCGATCTCGGCTCGCAGCTGGGCGGCGCGGCCTTCGATGGCTTCTTTGGCGCCACCGCCGTCGACGATGACCGTGCTGTCCTTGTCGACCACGACGCGGCGGGCCGTGCCCAGGACCTCGAGGCCGGCCTCACGCAGCACCAGTCCCACGTCCGGGTTGATGACCTGTCCGCCGGTCACGACCGCCAAGTCGTCGAGGAAGGCCTTACGGCGATCACCGAAGAAGGGCGCCTTGACCGCGACAGCCTTCAGCGTCTTGCGGATCGCGTTGACGACGAGCGTCGACAATGCCTCACCTTCAACGTCCTCGGCCACGATGAGCAGCGGCTTTCCGCTCTCGGCTACCTTCTCAATCAGTGGTAGCAGGTCCGGCAGCGAGCTGATTTTCTCTCGGTGCAGTAGCACCAGCGCGTCCTCAAGCACTGCCTGCTGAGCGTCGAAGTCGGTGACGAAGTACGCCGAAATGTAGCCCTTGTCGAAGCCGACGCCGTCGGTGATCTCCAGCTCGGTGGACAGTGTCGAGGACTCTTCGACTGACACCACCCCGTCGTGGCCGACCTTGGTCATCGCTTCGCCGACCAGCTCCCCGACTTCTTCATCGCGGGCTGACACGGTGGCGACCTGAGCGATCGCCTTCTTGTCGGTGACCGGGGTTGCCCCGGCAAGCAGGGCCTCGGACACCGCGTCAGCAGCCTTCGAGATGCCCACTCCAAGCTCGATCGGGTTGGCACCCGCGGCGACGTTGCGTAGGCCTGCCTTGACCATCGCCTGGGCCAACACAGTGGCGGTAGTGGTGCCGTCGCCGGCTACGTCGTTGGTCTTGGTAGCCACCGACTTCACCAGTTGGGCACCGAGATTCTCGAATGGATCCTCGAGGTCGATCTCGCGGGCGATGGTCACCCCATCGTTGGTCACCGTCGGCCCGCCGAACGCTTTGGCGAGCACGACATGGCGACCGCGCGGCCCCAACGTCACCTTCACCGCGTCGGCGAGCCTGTCGACGCCGGCCTCCATGGCTCGGCGCGCGGTTTCGT
>JAHZKD010000441.1 GCA_022600605.1 Actinomycetes bacterium | reverse complement strand
GACGGCGCACCACTGTCGATCATCAAGCAGTACATCGAACAACAGGACCGTCCCGACTAACCGCGGCCAGCTACGCCAGCCGCCCATAGAGGATCGGCTACCTCCCGGCCGTAAACGGCCAGGCTTCCGCCGAAGACGTTGGGTGAAAGATCGCGTGGAGTGGCGAGAAGTATCCTGATGAGGGGTTCTGGTGAACCAAAACTGTCTGTCTCGCCAGCGCCGTTGTAAGACAAGACATCCGAGTGGGAAATTGCCATCGATTGCGAGACTCTACAAATTTCACGTTTCGGCTGAAGCGGCGCAAATAGCCCCCGTCCATCGAAGAAGCAAGTGAGATGGAACCAGCGAAGTCACCTACCGTCAGGCTGATGTGGGGCGACCGGGACGGCGACGCGGTAACAGAAGGGGAGTTCGAGACTTACGATGAAGCACTGTCGGAAATTCGGCGAGTAGCCAGGCAAGCGCGGGTGAACATCAAGATCGTCGATGACGACGGTGACTGTGGCGTCTGCCACAATTACATCTTGCGCGCCTATCTGTTTCATCCGAGTATCCCGATAACGCGTCAAACTACCCGCGGGTGGACCGAAACCGCGATTGGATTGTTCACCGCCACAAGGTGCCGATGTTAGCGGCGGTGTACACCCAAGTCTCACGAATTTGGCGGATCCGCCATCAGTCCACCATCATTCGTGAGATTCCGCCGCGTTCCGTGAGACCCTACAGTGCCTAATAGTTGCGTGGTAGGTCGCGCAGCGAGGCCATGTGAAGGGTGTTGCAGACTGTTAAAGTTTTGGTCGGGCCGTTGCGATGTTTGGCGACAATGAGATCCACTTCGCCTGCCCGGGGGGAGTCCCGGTCATAGCCATCTGGGCGGTGGATGAGTACCACCAGGTCGGCGTCTTGTTCTAGTTGCCCGCTTTCACGTAGGTCGGAAAGTTGCGGAATCCTGTCGCTGCGTTGCTCGGGTCCGCGGTTGAGCTGGCTTACCGCGATTACTGGCACCTCGAGCTCTTTGGCCATGAGTTTGAGGTTGCGGGAGAATTCGGACACTTCAGCCTGCCGGGATTCGACCCGTTTACCTGAGGTCATCAGCTGCAGGTAGTCGACCACGATCAAACCAAGGTTGGTCTTTTGTTTCAGCCGGCGTGCCTTGGCGCGGATCTCCATCATCGTCAGGTTCGGTGAATCATCGATATACAGTGGCGACTCTGTGATTTCGGCCATCCGGCGCGCCATCTTTGCCCAGTCCGGATCACTCATTCGGCCCGAGCGCATGTCTGCCAGCTTGATGCGGGCTTCGGCTGACAGCAGCCGCATCACGATCTCTGATTTGCTCATCTCGAGACTGAAGATCACACTGGGCTTCTGGTGCGCTATCGAGCATGACCGCATAATATCCAGGGCCACAGTCGATTTGCCCTGTCCTGGCCGCCCGGCGACGATTACCATTTGGCCAGCGTGGAGCCCGGTGGTCAGCTCATCGAGTTCGGCGAACCCTGTTGGTACACCATGTGCTAGGTCTCCCCCGGATTGGATTGCGTCCATCTCGTCCATCGTGGGCTGCATCAACTCCGCAAGTGCGGCCATGTCGTCGCTGCCTCGGTCTTCGGTGACGTCATAGATTTCGGCTTGGGCGCGGTCGACGACCTCGGCGACGTCTGCGCCATCAGACCCGGCATACCCGTATTGAACTACCCGGGTTCCGGCCTCCACCAGCCGGCGCAAAACCGCTTTCTCGGCGACAATGCCGCCGTAGTAGCCCGCGTTGGCTGCGGTGGGCACCGTTGAGATCAGCGTATGCAGGTATGAAGCTCCGCCGATACGGCGCAGCAACCCGCGGCGATCCAGTTCAGCGGCAACGGTGACTGCATCCGCGGGCTCCCCTGCCCCAAACAGGTCCAGGATCGTGTCATAGATCAACTGATGGTTGGGCCGGTAAAAATCCTGGGATCGAACTACTTCCAGGACATCGGCGATGGCGTCCTTGCTCAACATCATCCCGCCGAGCACCGATTGCTCGGCTGCCGTGTCCTGCGGAGGCTGCCGCACATCCACCGAATCGGTGCGCACCGGCATTTTCGCCGACGCTTGGCTTGGTCGTGAATCCAGGACAGTCATGCCGCGACCTCACTGACGTCAGTGACCAGCTGTGCGGCGATGTGAGGCCAGCACCGGTCGCAGACCGTCGAGAGCGCCTCGAGCGGCAACTCAGGGCGAGCCACACCGCGCTGTGATCCGCACACGACGCAACTGCAGCCGCCGCCGATAGCCAGATCGCGCAGCAGATCCTCGCCCAGCGAGGTCGGCGCATCCGCCGGCTCGCGGTCAGCACCAGCAGCCCTCTCAGAATCCAGAACCTCATCTGCCCACCGCTGCAAGGCCGCGGCCAGCGGCATGTGCGGGAACAGTCGCGCGACGCGCCGCCCCGCGCCAGCCAGCACTGCTCTGGGGTTCTTGGCAGTCCGGCCGAACTTCACCTGGTCAGCACGCAGAAGCTCAGCGCGCAGCTCAGCGGTGGTCACCGCCTCGACCTCGGCATGCCAACGGGCGGTGGTGTTCTCGGCGTCTGCGCGCGCCGCAGTGGCTTGCTGGGTATCCCAGGCTCGCTGCAGGGGGGCCCGTCGCGGGCCGGATCCGGGCAGGTTGTGCTGCAGCCTCCACATCGCCAGTCGCCACGGCCGCTGCATGTCAGCGGGCATCGGCGCGGCCAGGATGGCGCTGACCTGGTCGGGGCGCCATCCGGCCAGTAGCCGGCGACGGATCTCGGCTCCCAGTTTCCAGCGCAGATGCCGAGGGAGCCGGTGCAGAGGCTCTGGCAGGTCGGCCAGCACTGCTCGAAGTTCGGTGGTGCGAATCTTCACCTCAGTCGGTCGAGAAGTGTTGGGCGGCGTCTCGTTCCGGGGGGTAGGGGGGTAGTTGTTTTGGTACTTATATGGACGAGCCCCAGAAAAGGTGACCGATTGTGCCGCAGAGCCCGGCCCTGATCCGGCTTTGCAGCCCCTGCTGTAGTCGATGATCACCCGCCCAGAGGCATCCCGTTCCAGGACTTGAACTCCGCCGATGTACCGGTCGTGGATGGCGATGAACGCCCGCGTGCCGCGGCCCTGGGCGGGGCGATAGACGATCAGGTCATCGCGCGAGAGGCTGGCCAACGCCCGGCCGATCGTTTTGAGGTCGTATCGGCGTGCGCCGGCGGCGGTGATTAGCTCGGCGATCTGGGTTAGGGCGACGCGGTCGTCGGTGAGCTTGCTCCAGCCGCAGAGCAGTTTGAGCACCGCGGCCAGCACATGGCGACGTGCTCCGCGGCACCGCAGGGCCGCCGCGGCCGCTTCGATGCGTTCGCGCACCTTCTCGGCGTCGCGATAGTCCACTCGCTGGCGCGGGTGGGCAGTGTTGGTGGCGGAGTTTCGGTCTGGGTGACCCACTCTGGGGCTGCGCGCATTTGCGCAGCTTGTGGGACGTTCCGGCGAAATTCCGGCCAGATGTGTTGGCCTGTGTCCAGGGTAGGGGCTACCCTGAGAACTACCTAGCATGGTGTTCTCCTCGTTAACGGGAGGACTGCGAGAAGCGAGGGTGTCGCTTCAAATCTCGCGAAACTCGGAGTTCCAGCTCCGAGGATTCGACTTCTGTCTAACCCAGACCCCTTCGGGGGTCTGTGTCTCGTTGTCCTCATTTATTGATTTGTTTGAGCCGTCGGCCCCGTCATGTGGTGACAGGCGGCAGTGCAGTGGGGTGTACCTCCCTTGCTGAGTCGTTTCCGGGCATCTGGCTACCGCAGTAGCCGATGAATGTGGACTGGCTTATCAAGCGTTTACGGGCCGCGTAGGACTGGCTACGACGGGGTTTTGGCACGCCTGAATCCCGTTGGGCAACAGCGGTATCTGCAGCGATGTGCACGTCGTCGGCGCCGTCGGTGTTCGTTGTGATGGTGGCGCTGGCCGATCCCCACCAGCTTCTAAGGCAACAGCGGCTGCACCGCCTTGGTTGCACCGGGGCATCGCCGTACCCCCGAGGCATTGTGTGGGCGCCGCACCCGTCGTCATAGTCGAGTCTGACAGGCGCTCTAAAGGTGGGCGCCGAAGGCGCCGCTAGGTCCTGTGCCGGCGTTGTGCGTGCCCGCGCGGGACGGTTCAGGTATAGCTCACCTCCCTGTATGGATCGATCACCCATCGGGATAGTCGCACGCCAATGCGCGGGTACCCGCGCACGACACGCGCGCGAGTACCCGCGCGCATGTCGTGGCACCGGTGCTTGCAGCGGCACTCTGAGTTGCCCGCCACCCCCCCACAGTCTTACGCGCGGGGCAGCCGGCATCTGTTGTTCACCCACAGGAACCGCTTTGTGCGCCAGTCGCATTAGCGCGCCCAACCCCGCCTCCGCGTAGCGCGCGCCGAAACAGCGCCGCGTATCCATGCTTGGTCATGGGCGTTGCCATGGTGGCGCCCAACTCAGCAAGCGCACTATCGGGATTGCTGATGCGATGCTCGAGTGCGTGAATCCACCGCGTGCGGTGGGCGCCGGTAGTGGTGGTGTCGGACTGCAGCTGGGCCAGGGCTTGCCGCGCTAGCCTGGCCTGCTGGCGGCCAGCCGTGGCTGCTCGTGCACGATTGGCAGCCGATCCGAGTTTGCGCGGTGCCGCGTCGTTGGCAATCACGGTCTGCTCCGAGCGATTCTGCGGTGCCGAGCCAGGCCGAGCTGCTGGGAAACATTGCCCTCGAAAAGCCCCGGCACGCGTGGGCACCGTTTAGAGAATGCATTGGCATAGAGGCGATCACGGCCACGCTCGGCGGGCACGATCCGATCTGGGGGCCGCGGTGACCATGACGCCACGCCGGGGACACATCGGTGCCGGCGGGTGACTTTGATGTGGCTCACGCTGTGATCGCTTCCGGGGAAGTCCGGCCGCAGGCTAGCTCTTCGGCTCGGTGTAGCAGGGCCACGGCAGCGACGCTGTCGGCGCTGTCTGCGAAGTCGGCCAACGTGCAATCCCCCAAGACCGGACGTACCGCGGCGAGCACCGCGCAGAACGGCGCGACCATCTGCGCATCGGTCCATGCCTGCACCAGCGCGGCATAGACATCAATGCCGCCTCGACGGCAGCGCCCCACCAATACCGCAGCAGCCGAGAGCACCTCGGCGACATCGCCGGCGGCCTGACTGCCAGGACGGGCCTGTCGAAGCCCGGTACTCGGGCCAGAGCAGCGATCCCCCACCGACAGCATCGAATACGCCGATCGCAATAGTGCTGCCAACTCAGCTGTGGACTTGCCCTGTGTGGGTTGGGTCGGCACAGTGACCGCCGCGTCATCGACGACATAGACCACCCACCCGCGCCAGGTCAGGCTGGTGATCTGCTGCGTGCGACGGTGCGTGCGCGAGAAGCGCTCGAAGTGCTCGACGCCGGCGGCTACCCGCGCCGGCGGCGGTGCGGTGATCACGCTGCGTGCTCCTTTGGTGAGGCGGCGCCCGTGGGGCCGCTGATGTGGTGGGCGTGGCAGGCATTACACCGGGTGCGCCCGGCCGAATAGGGTGCGGTCAAACAGTCCTGGCACAACCCGCGCCGATATGCCTGGTGCCGATCTGCGGGAATCCCGGTGCCCGGGGCGACCGGAGCCCGACGCGAAGAACCCGGATCGGCGATGGTGGCGCTCACGCGACCACCCGCCGGTTAGCTTTGCGTGCCCGTGCGACTTCCAGGGTGCGTTCGTTTCGGGTCATTGCTCCCCAAATACCGGAGTCTTCACTACCTTTGGTCAGCCCGTAGGTGCGGCACTTGGCCAGTACGGGGCAGTGCCGGCAAATCGCTTTGCACTCGGCCTGCATCGTGGGGCTGCGGGTCAACCAGTCGTATTCGGGGAACCCTGCACACGCCCCCTCGAGGTAAAAGTCGTCGAGATTAACCTCTACGGCGGTAGGCAGTGGATCTGGACACGGCAGGGCCAGGTAGCGATTCACCGAACGAGTGCTCACCCGCAGGTGATCGGCGATGGTGTCCACCGACTGGCCCCGACGGTTCATTCGGTGTGCTGCGATGCGGTGGCTGATCCACCGCGCATTGGTTTGTCCGCCCGCTCCGGTCATGATCGAGCTCCTCTCTTATCGCGCAGCTGTTGGTATTCCTCGGCGACGTCGGCGATGCCCAGCCGAGTCAGCGCACGAGGGACATCGCCGACGCTGATCGCCACACGTGGTTCACCGACGGTGGGCCGAACTTTGATACCCAGCCGCGACATCACCGCGTGCAGGGTCAACATCATCGACGGACTCGGACAGCTCACCTTTAATCCGTAGCCGCTGAAGACACCGGCGGCGTGTACCGCCCCGCGGCTAATACCTTCAGCGGCGGCCAGGCCTTGACCGAACACCCACCGCCCGTCACGAAAGCCGTAACGAGCCAACACTATTAGTGGATTGAATACCTCAACCGTGCCACCGCCGGAGGCCACATCAACGAGGTAGACGTCCTTGTCGGACAGGGTTTCGCAAAGCCACAGCGCGGTAGGGCCGTGATCGAGGCGGATCCGCATACGGTTGCCGAATCGCCGGATCGTCGGGGTGAACGCCAACAGGGCTGCGATGTGGCGCAGCTGCACCTGAGGATCCTCGGTGACCGCGCACAACTGCAGCCGCGCCGCATCGGTGACCGAGGAAAACCCGGGCCTGCGCCTGCGCACCTGCGCGTTGGCGGTGCTCATGCCGAGGCCCCTAACATCGCGATTGCCACCGGCGCTGTTGCCGCGATCGTGCGCAGCCGCTCGCGTGCGCCCAACCAGCTGTGGCCTTTGTCCCTGGGGCTGTTGTCTTTACGTTCGGGCACCCACACCCCGGCATAGATCCCGGACTCGGCCTCGGTGATAAAGGCTTCGGTGGCGCATCTGCGGCGTACCGGGCACCGTTGGCACATCTGCTCAAGCTGCTCACGGACCCCGCGTTGCGGACGCCGCTCCGGGGTCCACATCTCGGGAGCATCGGAGGTCTCCAGGTAACACACGGCGCGTTTTTGCCAGTCCAGACCATCCACGGTGCTCATTGGTCGGCCACCGCTACTAAAGCTGCTGGGTGGGTGTGGAATTCGGCAATGAACCGCGCCGCGGCCGCAGCCACCCGCGCTGCCGGCGGCCGCGCCGGCTCGTCAAATCGGATCGCTGACCATAAAGCGTCGTACTCGCGCCGTAGGAACCCGAAGGCCTCATGGGGCGAGGAGTTCGACCTGCCCCGCGGCCCGACTAGCCGGCTGGGGTGATGGGATTCTGCGGCCGCGACCCGACACCGGGTAACCGGGTCGCCGGAAGGCTCGTAGAGATCGGCGATGAATCGCAGCGCCCTGGCCCCGACCTGGGCGGCCTGCGCGCGGGCCAGGCCGCTGTTATGAGAGCGCACTGCCTCCCAGAGTTCGTCGACCTTTTCGCCCAGGAACACCGCCCCCTCTTCGAGGGAGCGCCACTGCCGTGGATGTTCGGTAAGGCCATGGGTCAGCTGTTCCCAGATCGCCTGCTGGGCTGCGTGTTGGCGCTCGTCGGGGCTTCCGATGGTGTGGTTATGGGAGTCAACGAGTAGGTGCGGGGTGCTCATGCCGGAATCACCACCGGCGCGGCGTCGAGGTGGCGCACGCACTCGCTGCAGGCGTCATCGCCTGGTATGCAAGGCGATCCGCAGATGGTGCACGCGGCTGTGCATGACCGGCAGGCCCACTGGCCCTCGACGCGCACCGGTTCAATGGGCTCTGTGGCACACATCGGGCAGACATCAAGGATCGACGTCGTGGCAGCACGCGGTCGGTGGCTGTTGTTTCTGCGGCCAGCGTGGGCGCATGTTTGTGGTGTGGGGTGAACATTTAGGGCCGGAAACCTTGATTCCGATGAGGCGCAGCCTCTACCCTGAGAGTGACCTGGCAAAGTCATCTCCTCCTTTAAGGGGGGAGACCCAGACCAGAAGTTGCAGCTTCTGGTTCGTTCCCCAAAAGAGCAGCCCCTTCGGGGGCTTCTCTGGTTTCTAGGGCTGGGTCGTCGCTGTTGAAATGTGTCGCGGCGCGGCGGCCTCGGGTGCAGCTAGTGCTGCTGCGCTATCACCGCCTTCGCTATCACCGGGGTGTTAGTCATTGCTCGGTTAGTGGCTGTGGTGTCGCGATGTGCGCGCATGTTCGTGGCTGGCCAGTACAGCCGCCGGTGCTGCTGGGCGCCCTGGGGCGCGGTGGGGAAGGTGGCGGCGCCAGCCATCCCAGATGAGGGGTGTCGCGGGCGCTCTAGTCGAGGTAGTTTCACGAATTTCTCCCCAGCATGCCGTCCTCGCCGACACCAGACTCTAATCTACGACGATAATATAAGGCGATAGCATTGACAGGTTTGAGGGGGCTTCGGTGAATCTGTTCGACTATGGACCGCGGCACAGACCTCCGATGACGCGCCGCGTCCTGCGCGGATTCGACACCCACGCCTTCACCGAAGCCCGCCACCGTCGGGGCATCAGTGTCAGCGACCTGTCCCGACTGGCCAACGTCTCCCCGGCCACCCTCTTTAACTGGGAATCGGGCAAAAACACCCCCCAGGTCGACCTGCTGGCCCGGGTGATGCGCATCCTCGACACCTCGATTGAGCACGTCGTCACCATCCCCGCCGACCAGCGCTACCCCGGAGACTGGCGCGTCATCAAAGGCCTCACCCAGCCCGAACTGGCCGCCGCAGCCAAAATCCCCACCACCACCCTGCGCGGCATCGAACGCGCCGACGCCGCCCTCACCGATGTCAACGCCGACAAACTCGCCAAACACCTCGACATCAGCGTCCAGGAGTACCGCGCGGCCTACCAAAGAGCCCGAACCAGACCCGCCGGCGCCCCCATCTGAGGTACCCAGCCCGCTCAATCCCCCACCTAGGCGCGCCGTCGAACACCGTCGCAGGTGGCCCGACTCAGATAGCGGAACCATCGCGCGGACAGCCGCAGAAGCACTAAAACCTTCTGCGGCAGGAGATTTCGCTCCCATGCCGTCCTCCTCGATGTTCAAGCCGCCGACCTAGCGGGCAGGTGTGTACACCAAAAAGTTCAACAGGCAAGCACGCAAAAGTCACGAAACTCAGCACAAGAAAAAACGACAACCAAAAGATAACGATTCGATAACAACCGTTATGCGGAGATCATCATCGCCGCAATCACGGCGCTGAATGTCGAGTTTCCAAGTTGGCAATGGTGCAGACGGCAGCCAGCGGCTCAGCTACCGACCCGCACCAACAACGCGACCGGATACATACTGGACAAGACACGCGATACATACAGTTCAGGAGTGTCCATGACGAAGCGTCTGATCGATTTGGATGACGACCTGTTAAAGGCCGCCCAAAAAGAGCTCAATACATCCGGCGTCTCCGACACCATTCGCCTCGCACTCCAACAAGCCACAGCACTCTCCGCGCGGGCACGGCAGGTGGAGTGGCTCCGAAGCGGCGGCCAAGAGGAAATGGCCAACGCTGATAGGCGGGACGAAGCGTGGCGGTGACCGCCCGCTATCTCGTTGACCTCAGCGCGGCCGCGCGCGAGAGATCCCAAGGTCGCAGCGCCGATCGCCTCGGGCTGGCCTCGTAGCTACCACGGCCCAACTGGATGCCGAAGCGCTCTACGCCCGCCCGCATTTACAAAACCACCCCGGCGATGGCCGCTGGCTTCGAGAACCGCGTCTGGACCCACCGCGACATCGCCGCACTGCTGGGGCCGTGGGGGCGCGGGCCGGCTACCGCCGCGCGGCCTGCCCGGCGTCTATCTGCTTGAGAACTTCATCCAGCGCGGCCTGCGGATCGGCGCTATTCATGATGCGCTCGTTGACCTCGAGGGGAATAGCATATACCCCGGGTACCGGGCCCTCCGCCAAATGACGTCGCACTGCAGCAAGTTGCCAGTCGACCTCGCTGTCAGACCCTCGGCGTTCCAGCAGGGAATCACCCAGTTTCGCGAGCGCGCTCTCGCGGGTATCAGCAGTAACTGACCAGTCCGCAGCGGGATAGCGCGCTTCCCAAGTGCCGTCCGCGCGCTCGCTGACTTGGGGGGTGAACGAATAGGCCACACCGTGCTTGGCCATCAACGCATCCAGCTCGTCATCGATGGTGCTCAAGGCAAATACACTCCTGTTCGGTCGGTCGCAGAGGGGTACCTGACTACACCGCCATTTTCAAACAAATTGGTACAGCGATATCCACCGCTAGCCAGCGGTGAGCACCAAACAATCACCGCTCCCCCGCCTAGCCGAACATCGCTACCTAATGCAGCGGCGTCGGATTCGGCAAGGTCGCTGTCGTACGCGGCGAACCGTCGCGCCCCGGCTGCATCCTCTGCGACGTATGCCGCTGCGTGTTCACGGAACCGCTGCGCATGGGTAAGGAACTCAGTGCCTTTGGCCAGCAGAGGCGCTTCACGCCTTGCCAGCCCCGCCGCGACTCCGGCGGCGATCGGGAATCCCATCGGGCCATGGGTCGCCGCGATACGTTGGATTTCCGCGGCGGCGTTGGCGGAGATGGGCGCTACCCGCGCGGCCAGCGTTTCGTAGGCATCCGCCGCGCTGGAGAGGTCGGCAGGATTGACATTGAGCCTATTGATTGCACACCTCCCCCGGTCCCAGCGCCGGCTTTAGGCGCGTCATGCCGTTACCGCGGCGTCGGCATTGAGTGGTACGCCGGCAAGCCGCGCGGCGTACAACAAGTCCGCACAGCCCTTAGCAGTGCCGCAGTGGCGCAGGCACAGAACCACCTCGGCGGCCCGCGCCATAGCCAGTAGTCGTGCCGGTGACTCCGCGCCGCCCTGCCCGGCCGACCGAACCGCCATCTGATACTGAATCAGCGCCATGAAGCGTTCCTTGTTCACCGCGGCCCACAGCGCATCGCTGATCGGTTTGCGTTCCTCGAACAAGTTAATAACCTGCTCACAGGCATGCTGGCCGGCAAGATGGCCGGCCGTGGCCGCCATATGCATATGCCGCCCAGCTACCCGCTCCCGCTCTCGTTCGCTAAAGGCGTTGGCCTGCTGCCATTCCCACGGCATCGCCACCGCACACCGATGCGACAGCGACCCATCGCTACTGGCGGCCCGGACAACCGTACGCGGATCCACACCAACCGGTCGCGCCCCAACCGTTCCCGCCCAATCAATCACCTGATCCATCGGCAGCGAGGATGCGATCGCTAAAACCCGCGCGCCTGGGGCGGCTTGTCCGCGCACCTGGGCTTGGCGGACCACGGTTTCCAACGGATTTGTGCCCCCGGCCGCAGCAGAGGCTGTCCATAGCTCGTTACCGGCCACGGGGTCGGTGACCGAGAGCCGAACATCGTGGGGCACCCCGACCCCTAGCGGAATATAGGAAGCGCCTTCGCTGGTGGCCATCCACGCCGCCACGGTGCCGCTACGCTCCCAGACCACCGCCGCCGCGTAATGGATGTCGATATACGCAACACCGAGGGTCTGGGCCACTAATGAAGTAATTACGTCGCGGCCGGCATCCATTGCCTGCTCGAACACCGCCTCACCGCTGGCACCGTCGGCGCCGATCCCCCGAATCCCCGGTACCGCAACCGGTGCCGCACCGCCCCCACCAGCTGCCGCCCCTGCGCTCGTACCTGCCCCTGCCCCCGCCGCGCCACCGCCGGCACTGGCGGGCCCTGTATTTGACGCAGCCGGCCCCGGCGGAGTCGCGGCTGCGGGCCCGCCACTGGCCACCGGGTTCACCACGCCGGCACCGGCCCCTCCAGGAGGCGCCATCGCCATCGGCGCCGCCCCACCGGCGGCCATACCGCCGCTAGCTGCAGGGGGCACACCTGTGGCGGCGGGCGCCGCGCTAGCAGCGCTCTGCGCAACATTGGCCCCAACATTCGTTCCTGTGCTCACCGAATTGGCTGTCGCACTCACAGCGCCAGAGGCCATCCGCGCCGAGGATTCCGCCATTCCCCCACCAAGATTCGCCAAACTCGCCGCCCGACTCGCACCGGAGGGTCCCGCCCCGGCTCCCGTGCCGGAGCCAGTACCTGCGCCAGAGCCGGCCGCACCTGTGCCTGTCTTCGCGGCACCGGGAACCTGGCCCGTCTGCGCCGCAGTAGCTGGGTTCCCCGCCGGGCTGCCGGATGACGCCGGGGAGGAACTGCCCGAGGACGGGTTCAGCATCTGCGCAAGACCCGAGGCCGGATTGCTTCCGCTCCCACCACTACTTGTACTTGGCGCCGACGGCGCAGAAGAGGCCGGCGGCGACACCGAAGGCGATTTGTCTGAACGGGCAACATCCGCGGGATCAAGCTTGTCGGGCTGGTTGAACGCAGTCTGTTGGATGCCGTCCTGCGCACTCTGCTGCGGGGATGAGTTTGCCTGTTTTGGGTCAGACCATAGTTTCGTGTCACCGAACTCAGTGGTCGTGAAGTCGACGCTCTGTGCTCCCAACATCCCTTGCGGGGACTGCGTATTGGAGCCGGGGGCTGCGGGCGTTCCGCCTGAGTCTGGGAGGATGGAATTTGCGAAGGGCGCTGCCCATTGCGAGATGTCGGTGGACAGCGCTGTGACGGTTGTGGCTCCCTGTAAGTCGCGGGCTTGCGCTAGACCCTTTGCGGTCGTGACCATCTCCGTGATGGCGGTCTGCAGCTGTGCTTCGATGGCGGCGATAGTAGCTGCGGCTGCGGGAGTGCCTTGCGCAGCGGCTTTGGCTTTCTCGGCTGCCTCACGGGCTAGCCGTATCGCTTCTTCGGCGCCCTTGACGATCTCGACAAGGTCAGACTTCGTGGAGTGAAGCTCGTTGGCCGCCCAGTGTGCCGATTTCGATATATGGCGGTAGGCCTCGATCCGGTTCTGCAAGGCGGTCTCTCGCCCGTTCGCGAGCCGGCGGGCTGCGTCGATAAACGCCCCGTCCATCGGTGCCAGAATCTCCTTGATGTCTATCTGTACATCAAGTTCCTTGAATAGAGAGTTGGCTGCCTGGGTGAACGCCATCGCATAGCCGGACCAGGACGTCACGCTCTGTGACGGCCACGACCCGGCCAGGATCTGCGCAGAATGCTCTGTGTTCGGCATCCCGACTTCACCAAAAGACACCTAGCGGCCCTTCCGCCTCAGGAGGCTAATCGGGTGCACAAGGCACTTAACTGGACCGCAGATTCGTTGGCGATTTCTATGGCGTTCCCAGCGGCGGGATCGGCGTTGTTTGTCGCTTGGCCAAGCAGATGCGCTGCCCGAACAGTAGTCTTGGCGGCTTCTGCGAGAATCGGGGTCGTGCCCGGTGCGATGTTGGCGTCGAGCACGTCGCCCGACTGTTGGTATAGATCCGCAGCTCGCTGAACAGTTGCCGACCATTCAGGATTGGCGAGAATCGCAGGGTCATTGAGCTTGATTCCCTCGGGTATTGTTTTCAGTTCTTTTTGAGCTGAGGTAGCTAGATCGCCTGCGGGGATCCAGCCTTGCCTGCATGTCTGGTTGTTGGCTTGCGCTGTCGGCAAGGGGGCAGGGGTGGGAGGTTCCGGTGCGGGGACGGTGACGGTGACAGGCGGCGGTGGTTTCGGGGCCGCTGTTGTGGTGTCCCGGACGTTGGTGGTGATGAGGGCGGCCACCGTAGCGGCGATGACAGCGCCGATCGCGGCGGCCGCGGCCAGGCGTGGCCAGCGGCGAGGACCTCGAGTGTCGGCTGGCGGACCCGTTCGCGTCGGGGGGTGGTTCGGGAACGGGGGCGGTGGCGGTGTGGCGCTTCCGAGTTCGCCAAAGGTGTTGGGGCTCACTCGCATAGCCAATCGAGGGCCTTTTGACTGGCCTGAAAGACTGCTATCGAGTTTCCGACGATCGGGTCGAAGGTTCTATATGCCTGGGCCATTGTGCGTAGCGAACTGGCTGTGGTGTCAGCTGTCTGGGCCAACGTGGGGCTAGTGCCAGGGGCAATTTGGGCGTCGAAAACCGTTGCAGCCTGATCGAATAGATCAGCGGCGCCGATCACGGCGGCGCTGAAGACTGGGTCGGACTCTATCGCGGAATCTGTGGGCTGGACGTCGTCGGGCAGAGTGTTCAGCTTCACCGCTCCTGCGGTTACTAGCCTGTCGGCGGTGCCCCAAGCGTGGCAGGTTTGGGCGTCGGCGTCGCTGACGGTCAGCGGCGTCGGGGGCGCGGGCGGGGAAGCGGTCACTGTGACGGTTTTAGGCGATGCTGCCGAGGGTGTCGCTGGGGTGGTGGGCGTGACTGCGAGGGTGACCAGGGTGGTAATCACCGCGGCGACGAGCGCGCCACTGCCGGCAGCCGCGGCGATCGCGGGCCAGCGCCTGGGAGGCCGAGGCGCTGGTGGCGGCCACGAGGGGGCCTGCTGCGGTGCGATCGACATGGTGCGAATGGCTCCTTGGGCTTCTTCAACGGTGCTGGTGTTGGTGCTGGTCGACTAGATCGACAATCCTGCAGAAGCAGCGCCGGGTCCGGGTTCGGCACCGGGAACGGGGTCGCCCGGGCTTTGCAGGATCGGTTGCGGGATCCCCCACTGGTCGTACTCCCATTGGCCGTCTTCGAGCCAATACGGGCCCTGCGGGGGCGGGCTGTAGCCAGCGGGCTGAACGCCGCCGGCCTCTCCCCCACCTCCGGGCGGGGGCAGTGTGGGCATCGGGAACCGATCGCGTTCGTGGTCTTGGGCGCCTTGGGCGTCCTGTTGTTCTAGTATTGGCGGCGATTCAGTGAGGGCGGCTTGTTGCTCGGTGGCCCAGGTGGTGTCGAGGGTGTCGACTTTTGCTTGCTGGGCCTGGCTAGCGGTGAGCACGCCTATGAGCGAGGCATCGAGTTGTGAAGTCGTCGTCGGTGGTGGTGGCGTGATCGGGGCTACCACGCTGCCGGCTAGGGTTTGACCGGCTTTGCCCGCTGCTGAGTGCAGCTGGTCGGTTTCGATTTCGAGCTTGGTTTTAGCTCCCATGAGCTGAATTGTCCCAGGACGGGGCGACATTGCCAATGTGGCGGTTATGGCGGCGCTGGGGCGCAGAGCCCCGGTGCGTCCTCGCGGCTGGCGACCGTCTCACCTGCAGGTATGGCGTGCCGGATGGCGGCTGGAGGTCCCTGCATCGCGGCGATGGCTCCCAGTAACTGCTAACCAAACGCCCAGGCCACCCCCAGGAAAATGTCGTTGACAGCATAATGGCGCGAAATCCATGATGGTCGGCGTGGATTCGGCTGAAGCCAACGAGACCGGGAGGCCTCGGCGCGCAAACGAGCGCATTGATGCGCTGGTCGACGATCCACTTATCGCCGAGGACCTACGCCGGTGCGCGGCCGAACGAGAAAGCCGTAACCGGATCTATGCACGCGGCCTGGCCGAGATCCGCAAGGCCGGCAACATGACCCAACGGGAGCTAGCCGACCTGCTGGGAACTGATCAGGGCACCGTATCCAGGATCGAGCGCCGAGACGATCTACTGCTTTCCACTTTGCGCCACTATCTCGTGGCAACAGGCGCAGAGCATCCCAAGATCATCGCCGAAAAAGACGGACTCGAAATCGTTCTAGATCTCGACTCGTTCAAGGATCTGCCATGACGCCGCGCGCGCGGCTGCGTTGTTTGGCTCGGTTTAGCGCAGGGGGCGCTGGGCCGCAGGGGAATCCACGTGCGGGGGGTGGGCCATGTTAGAGCTGGGCTCACTGGTTGCGGGGTATCGCCTCGAGCGGGTGCTGGGTACCGGCGGTATGGGCACGGTCTATTTGGCCAAGCACCCGACATTGCCGCGCCGCGATGCGCTCAAGGTTCTTGGTGCGGAGTTGGCCCAGGATGTGGGGTTTCGGGAGCGATTCGTGCACGAGGCCGAGATCGCTTCGCTGCTGGATCATCCCAACATTGTGGCGATCTATGGCCGTGCCGAGATTGATGACGAGCAGCTGTGGATCGCGCTGCAATACGTGGAAGGCATTGACGCCGAGATGGCGTTGCGGGCAGGGCGGATGCCTCCACAACGGGCGATTCACATCGTTGGTGAAGTTGCCAAAGCGCTCGACCATGCCCATAAATGCAATGTTGTTCACCATGATGTGAAGCCGGCGAATCTGCTGTTAAGTGGCGAACCTGGACACGAGGAACGGGTGCGGCTCAGTGATTTCGGAGTGGCGCGCCCGATCGGCGACGTTGACGGACCTGACGATGATGGCGGGTATATCACTGCAACGCTGGCCTACACCGCGCCCGAGGCGCTCTCGGGTAAGCCAGTCGACGGGCGTGCTGATCTGTATTCCCTGGGCTGCACCCTGTTTCGGTTGCTCACGGGTCGGCAGCCGTTTTTTGACGCTGGCGGGACAGCCGAAACAATCAAGGCTCACCTTGAGCAGCCCCCGCCGCGAGTATCGGACCATCTTTCGTGGGCCACGGCAGAGATTGACCAGGTGATCGCCAGGGCGCTAGCCAAGGATCCGGAGCAGCGGCACGGTTCAGTACGTGAGTTCGCGGCAGCGGCGGCTGAGGCTGTGCGGGGGGCGGGACCGCCAACCGGGGTGCCGGAATGGCACCGCGAGCGTGTGGTGGGCGCTGCCGATGAGGGCGCTGAAGTGGAGCTGGCCGAGTCGAGTCCGTCCCCTCGCCCACCAACAGACCCGCCCCGCCTACCAGCCGAGCCGTCTCCCCCACCAGTCGGGGCTCCTCGCCCACCAATAAAGTCGCCCCACCAGGCCCCCGCCCCACCTGTCCGGCCGGCCGCCGCGACGTCTCGACCGGTGAAAGCTGTTGCTACAGAGACAGAGCCGCCGCGCGCCGCTGCAGCTTCTGTACCTGCAGCGCCGGCCGGCCGGGAGGGCGAGGAAGATGCGGGGCCACAGTTTGGAGCTCTTCCGGAGTTCAAACAGACATTCAAGCCCAGGAGGCGAGTGTCTAAGCCGGTGATGCTGGCCGGGGCTGCCGCCGCCGTGGCTGTGCTCATCGTGGCGCTGGTGATCATGTTGGGGGGTTCCCCTGAGTCAAGCTCTCCTCCGCAGGCTGTGCCCCCGCCGCCGCCCACCGCGGCGGCTATAGACAATGCCGGCCAGCACCGGCTAGCGGGCATGCTGCCGGCGGGATACCCCAGCGGTGTGTGCCGGCCGGCGGGGGTGTCCGCGGGTGCGATTGCCGCGATGTCGTGCGGGCCCAACATCGACGCCGCGGGACCGACATCGGCGACGTACACCTTGTTCGGGGACATTGGTGCACTCCACGATGCGTTCAACGACGTGACGGGTGAGTCCACGACCGTCGTTTGCCCGGGAAATATGCAAAGCCCAGGTGCGTGGCGCCGCCGCGCGACCCCCGACGTCGCTGCGGGAACGCTATATTGCGGCGAGCGAGGTGATTCGGCAGTGCTGGCCTGGACGACCGACGATGACTTGCTACTCAATGTTGTGCGCGCAGGCCGCCAGGAACTCGGGGGCCTGTACCAGTGGTGGAGCAGCCACTCCTGACCCACCGTCGTGCCAGCGGTTCTAGGTAGCATGCGAAACGTGGCTAGCCCTGACCGAGCGTGGATTGTGAGGCTGGACTGCTTGTTTGGGCTCAAAGCTGCCCGCGAGCTGGGAGGTGCGGCATCGGTAGGCTGAATGTCGAGCCGGCCGTCCTTGTCGAGGTACCTGTCACCGACCGACCGAACAGGAGCGTATCTGCCATGAGCGCTTCCAACGAGGAACTGGCCGCGTTGATGGCCCAATACGGTGTGGCCTATTCGTTCACGCCCCAAGTCAGTGAGTGCGCCGACGGCACTTGGGAAGCGCGTTATCCCGCTGCGGACTGGTCAGTTACCGGAGATACCCGCGAAAGCGCGATCGCGAAACTGGGTGATTCCCTGCTTGAACGCCGAGGGTCTGACAGCGAGGTCGATTGGCAACTTGCCGCAGTGCGCCGGCATATAGCGGAGGGCCCGGTGCCTGGTGTGCATGCTATTCCCGTTGAGGTCCACCGAGGAGCCCCGAGGGGGCCGGTTGCTTTAGCGGCCGGGGGAATCGGGGCGTTGGCGAACAGCGTGGTCAGGCGAGTTTGTCAGTCCCGTCTCGTATGGTTCGCGGTATGTCGGGTCAGCGGTTTAGTCGCACGCCGGGAGGCGTGTGCTCGCTGGGTTTACATCTGGCGTGGTGCCCGAAGTACCGGCGGCGTGTGTTGGGCGGGCGGGTCGCTCGTCGTCTGCACGAACCTGATCGAGCAGATCGCCGATGAGAACGGCTGGCAGATCGTGGCTTGCGAAGTGATGCCCGATCATGTGCATCTGTTCGTGCGGGTCGGGCCCGCCGTCGCGCCGGCGGCGGTGGTGCGTGCGGTCAAGGGGCGCACTGCGCGAGTGTTGCGTCAGGAGTTCCCGCATCTGCGGCGGTTCGCGAAGGTGCTGTGGTCACCGGCGTACTTCGCTGCGTCAGTCGGCTACGTGTCGGAGACGACGGTGCGACGCTATATCGAGCATCAGTGGGACGCGGTGCTGGCGTCATGAGTCAACAAGTCAAGATCACCCGCGCTCGCCTGCACGGAAGTGCGGTGTACCTGGGCGATGTCACCGGGGCGGATGGCACGGCGGTTCCGATGTGGTCGGCCGATCCTGGGCGGGTGGTGGGCTGGTTGTGTGATGGGTTCCGGTTCCGGTTCAACCAGCGCCGCTCGACCCGCTGCCGATATCTGAGCTGCGAGGACCGTGAGGGTGAGCGTGTCCTTGTGAGCGATCCGGCCGGGGAGCCGGTGTTGGTGCCGATCGGGTACTTAGTCACCGACCTCACCGACGCGCAAGCCCGCAGCGGGCATAGTTTTTTGGCGGCGATGCCGGGTTACGTGTTGGAGGCGACGCTGAAGACAGAAGCGACGGACTGGTTCTCGGCGGCTAAACGCCGCAAGACCAACGCCGCTGCGGGTCGCCGGCCCGGTGTGATGCCCGGCTTCCGCCGCAAGGACTCCGCTCAGCGGTTTGTGTGCTGGTTCAACGGTGGTCGCAACGCGACATTCACCAAGACGGGCCGCCGCTCGGGCGTGGTCACGATCAGCGGCGCGAACCCGGCTGCGCACCGCGCGCCAGGGGTGGGTCGGGACGGCAAGCCGCACAAACTCGCATGGAGACTCACTTTGCATGTGCGGATGTCGCAGCCGATTCGGGCTTATACATCGGTGCGGGTGAACTGGACGCGGCGAGAGTTGGTGTTCGTCAATGAGCCGCTGCCGCTTGCCAACAAGACCCGCACCGGTGGGGTGATCGGCCTTGATCGTGGTGTTGTGCACACCGCCGCCGATGACCGCGGCCGGTTCTACGATGCCCCGGACACCGCTGGCCTGGACAAGCAGCGGAAGTTTCATCAGCGCAAGATGGCCAAGTCCCGGCTACTCGCCTCACGTCAGGGGCGCCGGTACTGGGACAGCAAGCGCTACCAGCAGCACAAGGCCGCGGCCGCGAGCCTGGCCGCGCGTCAGGCGCGCGTGCGTGACGATTTCGCGCACAAGCTCAGCGCCCAGCTGGTGGGTGACAATGACTTCATCGGTATCGAGAACCTGCACCTGGGCTGCATGACCCGGCGCGGCCGAGGCGTCGGAGCGGCAGCCAAACGCGGCCTGAACCGGGTGCTGCAGAACACCGCGCTGGCCCGGTTGGCCACACACGTCGAGTACAAAGCCAAGTTGGCCGGTGTCACCTACGTTGAGGTGCCAGCGGCCTACACAAGTCAGCGTTGCCATCAGTGTGGGCACACGGCCCGGGAGAACCGCGAAAGCCAAGCGGTGTTCCGATGTAAAGCGTGTTCCTGGACCGGCAACGCTGACACAAACGCGGCGGTGAACGTGCGTGAGGAAGCGCTCACACGCTGGGCCGCGCAGCGAACCGAACAACTGGCTGGGACATCCGGTGAGAAACCGGGCGGCGTAGCCGTCAGCCAGGCGGGGAGTAAGAGTAAGACCGACCCCCACCCGGGTCCGGCCCCTGGGCCGGTGGCATCTGCGATGAACCGCAAACCGCCCAACGCTGCTTAACAGCCAAGGGAATCCACCGCTTTCAAGCGGTGGAGGATGTCAAGAACAGATCATGAATAGCGCCCCGATCCCAAAGCCGCGATGGACGCAGGCATCAAGGAAATAGACGAGGCCGGAAGAATTACCGAATAATCCTAGACGTCACTTAATGCCTTAACTGAAGTTACGATGTTTGGGTGACTTCGCTTAGCCCGGTCACCTACGACACCCTTCGTTGGGAGCCGCAGGGTACGCGGTACGCCAGCCCCGTAGTGCCGGCAAGTGTTGCTGACCTGGTCCTCGACCTGGCGCCGCAGGTGTTGGCGGATGCCGAGTCCGCCAGCCACGAGATCGCGCGTCTTGACGCCGAACTCGGCGGAGAAATCGCCCCGTTTGCGACCGTGTTGCTGCGGTCAGAGTCCGCGGCAAGCTCGGAAATCGAAAACCTGACCGCATCAGCGCGCGCGATCGCCGAGGCCGAGTTGCCGGGCGGCAAAGCAAAGCGTAACGCGCAGATGATCGTCGCCAACACCGCCGCGATGCAGGCAGCGGTCAACCTGTCGGCCACCATCGACCACAAGGCCATTCTGGCGATGCACCGGGCGTTGATGGCCAACGAGTCACGGCACACTCCAGGGGAATTCCGTACCGAACCGGTGTGGATCGGAGGTGGCACTACTCCTATCGGCGCGACATTCGTCGGCCCGCGCCACGAGATTATTCCGAGTGCGATGGACGACCTGATCGCTTTCGCGCAGCGCGCCGACATTCCCACTCTGGCGCAAATTGCGGTGGGCCATGCACAGTTCGAGACCATTCATCCCTTCACCGACGGAAACGGGCGCACGGGTCGGGCGTTGGTGCAAGCGATGCTATGCAACAAGGGCCTGACGCGTCAGGTGACGCTGCCAGTCTCAGCTGGGCTGCTGGCCGATACGAGTGGATACTTCGATGCATTGACTAGCTATCGTGGGGGTAACGCGGCCCCGATCGTCGAGTGCTTTTCACGCGCAACCGTTCTGGCCATCGTAAACGGGCGCCAACTGGTAAGCGACCTTCACGATATCCGGGATAGTTGGAACGACGTGATCACCGCGAGGTCGGACTCAGCGGTGTGGAAGGTCGCCGAGTTGTTGACCCGCCGGCCGGTGGTGAACGCAGCGCTGCTGGCCCAGGAATTGGGTATCGCGACGACCAACGCGCACCGCTACCTCAACCCCCTCGCCGAGGCCGGAATCCTCATCGAGACAACCAATGGGCCCCGCAACCGGGTGTGGCGTTCACCTGAAGTGCTTAAGGCGTTGGACTCGTTCGCCGAACGCGCCGGACGGCGCGGGTGATCGAGAGCTTTCTCGATTGCGCGCGCATCTATGTAGATCGGGGGTGCTGGGCATACCTATGGCGGACTGGATACGGCGAAATGTGGCAGTTGCGCCGTGATGTCGTCCCATGTCATTTCGTTGGCGGCGATGCCGAGCACGAGCTGCTCGGCGGCGTCCGTATCGAGGTCTGACGACAGATGATGCCCGTTAAGGCCCAGTAGCAGCCAGCATGCAGCCCAACCTGTCCGCTTGTTGCCGTCGGCCAGGGATTGTGTTGTGAGGAACGAGTGCAATAGGGCTGCCGCTTTATCCCAAATCGTTGGATAGGCATCCCTGCCGAAAACCGTTGCCGCTGGGCGCATCAGGTTGGACTCGAACAAACCGGGATCGCTGACCAGGGGGCGAAACCCGCAGGCGTATTCAGCCACAACTAGCACCTCATCAGCTGTGGGGAAGTCGGTCACGCCAGCCGGCGATTCAACTCCGCGGATCGCTGTGCAATCTCGACTCCTAGCTCGCGGACTCGGCCTTCGCGATCGATAGCCCGATCGAGGATCGCCTGCTTTGCGAACGCCCTCATCGAGGTCCCCTCGCTACCTGCGGCGATGCGCACCGTCGCCAACTCGTCGTCTGAGAACTCCACATTCAATGCCGGCACCGCAACTCCTTCATTGTTGGTACCTATATAGTACCGTTTAGCAGTACTGCTCTGGTACCGCAGTATTGAAGGCTGCCCCGCAACCGGTGTGGTGTTCCGCTGCGCTGGACGCGTGGGCCGAGCGTGGCGGACGGCGGGGGTGATCGAGAGCTTTCTCGATTGCGCGCGCCCAACTATGTGGGTCGGGGGCTTTCGGTGCCGATGAATTGAATTTCGCTGATCGCCACTGTTGTGGCGTCTTCGTCGGTTGCTGGTGAGGGGGTGTTTGGTGTTGGGGTGCTGGGACGGGGTGGCGGGGATGTTTCGGCGACGCGGATGAGCAGTTTGTTCACCGTGGCCGGTGGGTTGAGGTTGACGAAGCGAAAGCCGCGGACGCCGTTGGTGTTGATGGTGACGGGGTCGCGTTTGAGTTCTTTGGGAAACCAGATTTCGAGTTTGGTGACGATGCGGTGTTGGGGCCATTGGTCTGTGCCGTCGGGGGCCAGGGCGTCGAATCCGCCGATGGCTCGGATTTGGGTCAGGGTCACTTGGCGGCCGAAGTCGACTTGCAGGGTCTGGCCGTCTTGGTTGTTGGCGCGGGTGCAGATCCAGGCGGTGTTGGAGTCGCCGTCGAAGGCCCGGTTGGCGTCGGAGTAGTTGGCGTCGCGGGGGCACAGATCGGTGGCGGTGACGCCGGTCAGGACGGTGTCACGCCGCAGCGGCGGCTGGCTTGGCGCCGGGGGTGGGGCCGCGGTTGTCGCCGGTGGGGGTGGGTTGATGTCGGCGCTGAAGTGTTTGACCCCGGCTAAGGCGACGGCCAGAGCCACCACGACAACTGCGGTGAGGATGAGTGCGCGGGTGCGGTGCTCTGTTGGCACTCGTTTGTTGACCGCTCGCCCTGCGGCGGCGGCAGTGCGGGCGCATGCTCGCAGCGCGCGGCCCAGCAGTGAGGGTCTTTTGGTGGTGTTGCTTTCGTTGTCGTCGGGGTCGTCGGCGGCTGGTGTTTTGCGGGCTGGGCGGGTGGTGGTGCGCGGCGCCAGAGAGGCCAGGATCAGCCGGCGGTTGTCCCAGCCGTGATCGTTGGGCGGGTCGTGGTCGGGGCTCATTGGTCGGGGTCGATGGTGTCGTAGATCGCGTCGTGGGCCTGCTGTCGGGCGGTGTGCTGCGGCAGCGCGGGCAGGGTGTGGTTGGGATGTGGTGGGTAGGGGGCGGGCATCGGTGGTCGACCGTGGTGGGGGTGGCTGTAGTGGGGTGGGCCGTAGTAGTGGTGGTGGTTGATTTGGGTGAGTTGTGGTGTGGGCGGTGGTGGCCAGGGGTGTGGGTAGGGGTGCGGTGCGGGCGGGGGTTGGCGGCGTCGGCCGCGGCGGTGTGTGCGCCGCAGTAGCGGCCAGAGGAACCACAGGGCCAGGCCGATGAGCACGGTGTAGGGGATCGCGATTTCGGCGGGGGTCCCGAGGAAATGTATGGCGGCGCCGGCGAGTAGTCCGCTGGTGATTAATGTGCGGATCACGCGCAGTCTCCTGGGTGGACGGTGCTGATGTGGTGGTGGGTCGCGTCGTCGGTCAGGTCGGGGTTGTAGGTGACCAGGGTGCGCAGTCGCGGTCCGGCGCTGCGCGCTGCGGCGATGTGTAGGGCGGCCTCGGTGGTGTGTGGGGCGGGGGCCAGGGCGGCGGCGGCCTCGAGGAGGCGGTCAGTGATGGCGACGGTATCGAGGCCGGCGAAGATGTGGTGGGCGTGTTCGGTGGCTTCGGCGGGCAGGGAGGCTGTCGCGCGCAGCACTTCGGGGCGGGTTAGCGCGCAGGTGAACCAGCGGGTGTCGGTGTGGGCGTGCAGGTAGTTGGTTAGCGCTGGGGATTCGGGGGTTTCGACGATGAGTTTCATGACGGCGGTGGCATCGAGGTAGATCACCGGGGGTCCTGCGTGTGGCTGTATGGGCGGGGTTTGTGGTTGAGGATGTCGGCGGGTGTGGTGCGGGCGGGGGTGACTTCCTTGCTGGCGATCAGGGCGTCCCAGGTATCTGGTGTGGCGGGGATGAGTTGGGCGACGGGGTGGCCGTGGTGGGTGATCTCGATGGTTTCGCCGTCGGCGACGTCGCGCAGGAACATGCTCCAATTTTGGCGCAGTTCGCGGACACCGACCGTCTTCATGGGGCACATGGTATCGCACAGATACACAGTGTGTACACAAATCGGGTTGGTGTGGGCTGCACCGATAGTCAGTCACCGCCTCCGGTATGTGCACTGCGGCGGTCCAGGGATGCTCGCAACCCCGAGGGGTCGGGGTGTCGTAGATAGACGTCCCAGGTGCGATGCAGGTCGCCAAGATCGGCGCCGGCGGCGAGCTCTAGGCCGAGCTCTTCGAGGCGTGCGGGTAGTTGGGCGGGGTCATCGCAGAGGTGATAGGTGGGCCAGTGGTGGACTTTAGGGGCCGTGTCTGCGGAGTCGCTGCTGGTTTCTGACCAGCCGTGCAGGGTGATGCGCCCGGAGGCGTCGGCCAGTAGCCACAGCCGGTAGTCCATAGAGTGGATCCCTTTCGGTATGAGATGTGCGCAGGGCATGAGTGCAGGTGCTGTTTAGAGGAGTTTGTTGATCTGGTTGGCTAGGTAGCGGCGCACAATTTCAGTGCCGGTGTGCCCGGCCTCGTCCAGTGCGGTGGTGTGGTAGTTGGAGTGGAATCCGCCGCGAATGAACTCGGCATAGCGGGTCAGCGATGAGGCCACGGTGGCAGGGGAAAAGCGGGAGAAAGTGGGCCCGAAAATGCCTGTCGCTTGGGTTGCGATGCCGCCGGTGGCGATGCTGATGGCGTTGAGCACCGCGGTGGCTAGGGAGTCGATGTCGGCGGAGGGTGCAGACAATCCCGCACCGACCGGTCCGAATCCGTCGACGTTGATTGTGGAGGTTTTTGCCGCCATCTGGCTCAGTGCCTTGCCTACATCGTTGGCCCTGCCGGCCAGAGCAGTGATGGTGGCAGGTAGCGCCGTCCAGGCGCGGGCGGAGACGAGATTGATGACGTTGGTGGCGGCGTTGACGAGCGCGGTGGCGGTGGCCGCTACTTGGGGACCGCCGAGCCAGAAAAGCTGTTGAGCGAGGGCCTTAGCGAAGCTGGTGCCGCGTTGGATCAGATTGGGGATGAGGTTGGGGTCGGAGACGAGTGTGATGATCTGGTTGATGGCGGCGGTGGCGGGTGCAACCAGGCCTGCCATGAAGATGGTGGCCAGTTTTTTTGCCGATCCGGCGGGGTCAGCGGGGTCGAGTTGGGAGCCCAGGTGCCCGATCAGCCGCATGACAACATCACCTTGGGGCAGGTTGCAGTAGTAGTCCTGGGGGGCGCAGATTGACAGCAATCCGTTGCGCTGAGTGAGGGATCCGAATCCGCCTGAGCGCACCCCGGCAAAGCCGATCCCGGGGCGCTTGGGGCCGATAGTGGGTTGGCCAGTCGGCGCTTGTGAGGGGTCGGCAACCAGGGCCACTCCGAGCAGTCGTGAGGCGGGAATGATGCCGCGATTGTGGCCGATTGTGGCGGCGAGATCTCCGGCAACGTCGGCGCCTTGGCTATATCCGGTGAGCAGAAATACGGTGCTGGGGCAGCGCGTGGCGACAGCCTTGAGACGGGCGTTGGTGGCGTCGATACCGGCTTCCTTGGAGGCTTTGTAGCCGCCATTTTCGCCGCCGCCGACGATCGTTGCCGGGTAGGGCGTGTAGTAGGTGGTCAGCTTGACTGGGGCGTGCTTGCGGAGAGGTTCCAGGATTTTTCCTAGGACGCCCACCGGTGTTTTCGGGTCGGCTCGTGGATGGGTTTGGGTGGTCCCGGGCACCGCGATTGCCTCCACCGTCGGACATGCTGCAGCCATTGCCGGAGGTGCGCTGGCCAACAGAGGTGTGAGGGCAAATAGAGCGGTTGCCAGGGCGCCGGGCCAGCAGTCAGATGCGGTGATCATGCCGCCGCTGCGGTGTCGTAGTGGGCGCTGAGTTTTCGGATGGCGCGTTGGGCTCGGCGCTCGATGGCGCCGATGTTGGCGCTGAGTGTGCGCGCGGCGCCCGAGGGGCTGAAGACGTCAGAGTTGAGGTAGAGCGTCTTGAGGGTTTCGTGCTCGAGGGCGGTGATGATGCGCCGCTGGCGCGCGGTGTGAAGCATGGCCGCAGCGTGGTCGTGGCTCGTGCCGAAGTCGGGTCGATCGAGAATGCTGGAGTGCGGGTCGACGCGGATCGCCACCGCTGGCGCATTGGCCTGGGGGCGGGCCTTGAGAACCCGTTTGACGGTTTGGCTGTACAGGTAGCGCGAGGTGAGGCATTGGGGCTCGGCGGCGGTACGGATGATTTCGAAAAAGATGCGCAGGGTGTCGTTGTCGCGGGCATCGCGGTCGCTGGAGCGGTATCCGTCGGGGTCGGCCATCTCGGCGATGCGGCGCAGGGGGTGGCGCATCAGCACTGCTGCCATCAGCAGGGCGTGGCGGTCGCGGCTGCGGGCGTAGCGGGCGAGCTGAGGCAAGACGGTGGTGGCGGTGTCCAAATGTGCGCAAATCGCCTCCGGTGAGTGTGGCGGCTGCTTGTGCAGTGACTGAACAAGGGTCACTGCGGCGGTGAGCTCGCCGCGGCGGGGACTGGTGAGCAGGCGGTGGGCCTGTTCGGTGAGTTGGTCCCAGGTGTTCATTGGATTCCTCGGTGCGTCTGGGGTGGGTGACGCGCTCATGGAATCGCTGCGGGTTGTTGGCCGGGTTGACGACGTGGTTGCCAAGGGGGTTGTCAACACCACCCCCAGCCTGTGACGTGTGTCACATCACGGTGGTGCGACGTGGGCGTTTGCGGTTGTCAGTGGGGTTGTCAAGGAAGTGGTGTGTACGCCGGCGTCGCGTTGCTGGGCATCGCGGCCTCGACACCGGGTGTGCGCTGCCGGTGCGGATGAGTCCCCGCCGGGGATGCTGGGGCCAGGCGTTGTGTGGTGCGCGATGAGATTCGCGCTGCTCAGCGCTAAACGCATAGGCGGTGATGCGCTCAGCGCATAGTTGACGAGCTACGCCGCGGCGGGGGGCCCGCTCGGCTTCCGCCTCGCCCGGGGGCTCGTCGAGCCGAGCGTATCCCCGTTAGGCAAGCGTTCAGCGAACTTGTGTGCGCATATGCGGCGCGTACGCGCGTATGCGTTATCGATTCGTTACCTAGTTGGTTGTCGGGAATTGGGGCCCGAAGGGGTCATAAGGGGGTGCGTCTGACCCGTTCGACCCCCGAGAGGTCCTCCTGAACATGGCTTCGCCGATCCGCCGTGACTCCACCGGGGTCCGCGCATATTCCGACCAACTACGCGTGCTGATGAGCCGGCTATCGGCCGACCCCCTCGACGAGCAGGCTTCGACGGCGTTGATCTCCCACATCATCAACGGCAGAAGCACCGCCGCACAGTTGATGAACGACCTGCACCGCCGCGCGCTTGGGATCTCATGCTGACCGGTTCGTTGCGGCGGTCCTCCGAGGCCATCTTTGTGCGTCTCGCCGGCGGGAACAGGATCCGCGCAGATGAACTCCGCACGCGCGCCACGGCGTCGTTTTTGGCGTTCGTCATGATCAGCTACATCCCGTTAATGGCGATGGTGGTGCTGGGGTGGATGCAGCGCCCAGCCGCCGGTGATGACGTCGCCGAACGGGACCAGATCACCGCCGTGGGGGCTTATGCAACACGGTATGTCGACACCTACCTCAAAGACCCGTCCAACAGTGCCGCGATCGAGCAGTTCTATGACGGCGATGTACCGATGTCGGCGTTGCCCGCAGGAGGGCATGCACTGAGGGCGTCCTCGGCGCTTCCCGGGGCCTTCATCGACGGTTACCGCACCTACTCGGTGGTCGTTGATGCTGAGATTCCCCAAGCTGCCAACTCGGCATCGATGGCCTTTGTTCGGTTGCAGGTCGACATCTCAGCAGATCGCAAGAATTTGTTCCGGGCCTTTACCCTCCCCCATGCCCGCCCAGATCGGCCCGCGGGGCTACCGGTGCAGTTAGCAACCCAGACTTTGGTCTCTGAGGACCGGCCGGTGTTTCGCGTTGTTTCCGGCTTCCTGAGTGCCTTGCTGACCGGACAAGGAGACCTGACGCCTTTCATCACTGCCGGCTCGGATTTGACCCCCGCCCATCCCCCGCAGTTCGCGACGATGGCCATCGAACGCGTACAGACCAATTCCGAGCTCGCCACCGCCCAGGATGTTCCGCCCAAAGCCGACGGAATCGAAGTCACTGTGCGTGCGGTCATGCAGACCGCCAGTGGGGTGCTGATGCCGATGGATTTCCCGCTGGTGATGTCGGTGGCTGGCGGGCATTGGCAGGTGGATCGGATCAACGATGCACCCGCCGTTATCGCCCCCGATGAATCGGGGGCACAGCAGAGCTCTACGAGCCCGACGACGTCGGCCAGCCGGCCGACGTACTTCCCCAACGCTCCGAAAGGGAGTTAACGAATGATCACCACTGTTGCCGCCCCGTTGCTGCTCGATCCGCTGGTCGCCGCACCGCCACAGCTGACCTACATGGCCGCACCGATCTGGGACATTGGGTCGAATATCAAGAGCCAGGGGATCACCTTTGCGGTGTACCTGCTGATCGGCGGTTCAGCGTTGGTTGCGGCGTTTTACTTCTTCATCGACAAGAACAAAACCGGCGCCTTGAAGGCCCTGGCAGTCGGTGTGGTTTTGGTCGGGTTGATCGGCTCACTGCCGGCGCTCGGTGTGGTCTCTCGAGACACCATCGGGTCCTTGACCAACTCCGGCACCAGGTAGGGCTGGGGCCGCGCTGTGTTTGTCGCCAAGTGGTACACCCGAGCTAGCCGGATTCGCATCGTCATCGCCAAGTTCGATGGCCGCTGGAAGCTGCCCGGCGGGCCCTACCCGATTCCCGAGTTGGTCGCCGTTGTTGGCGGTCTGCTGCTGACATTGTTCATGTTGCCGCGCTTGGGTCAGCCTTTGTTGACCGGGGCGGTCGGGATCACCGCCACCGTCGCCGCTGTAGGCGTGATGCGCAAGATGTCCTATTCGCCGGTGCCGTTTGGCACCCGCATACACCGGATTCTTCGGCTCTACACCGGCCCCGTCAGCGTGAGCACCACAGACCTCGACCACAGCACTGCAGTATCGACGGTGCGCCCGCAGGTCGAGATCCTCGACGTTATTGGCGTGCAGGCCCCCCATCGGGCAGTTGGGGGCTGGGGCGCTACTGGGCTGGCCCCCGCCCCTGCTGATCGGGGCGCTGAAGCTCAGGGTTTCTCGGCGATGTTCGGCCACCAACACAGCGCAGCTGCCCAGCTGTTCGGCTGACCCCTCCCGCCAGTCTTCGAAGGAATCATTGCCATGGCAAAGCAGCTCGATGCGAACCTGCAGCCCACGGTGTCGGTGCTAGGAAATCTGCGCCGCATGCGCGACGGCTCGATTTGGGCTGACTACCAAATGAGCGGGCTGGCCTACGGCTACACCAGCGACGAACGCAAGTACGACGCACTGGTCCATCACAAGAACTTGTTCCGGGCGCTGCCTGACAACGCCGTCATCGCCGGAGTGATCGCGGCGATGAATCCCGATGAGATCCTTGCCCGCGCCATCGCAGGAACTGACCCCAATACCCAGTCGAAGTGGCGTCAGGAATGCGAAGGCAAACACGAGTTCTTCTCGTCAACCGTTCGCGCTACAGAACGGATCTTCACGCTGTCCTTCCCGGTAGCCGATGCCGACATGATGACCGATTTGGCCGGCTGGGCAGCCACGGGTCGGCGCTCTAGTGAACGTGACCGTATGGAGCTCACCCAAGCCAGCGAGCTCGCGAATGCGACCGTGGCGCGGCTGCCCTCGGTGTTCGGCTTTACCCCGCTGTCTGCCGCGCAGATGGTGTGGCTGTGGAACCACTCGCTCTCCCGTGGCGGTGAGGCGCAGATCTTCCCCACCGCGACGGCCAGCAATGTGGCCTCCCCGGCGGGTGCATTCGCCATGGCTGAGTTCGACGAAGGCGAGCGGCGCCGGGAAGGCAAACGGTGGCGGCCCAGCAGCTTCGCCCCGCTGGTGAAGATCACCCAGCCTGGCCGCATCGGGGCCGCCGAATCATGGCAGACACTGATGGCGATCGAGGCGCTGCCCTTGGAGGGATTGCAGTTCCCTGGATCGGAGTTTTTCACCATCGCCGACCGGGTCAGCGGCTTCGACATCGACTGGGCGGTGCGGATCCGCAAAACCAGCCGACAGGAAGCCATTTCCCGCAATACCAAGAACCTTCGCAGGCTCAACGAACAAGCCAGCGAACGCGACTCGGAGGTCTCGTTCGCCCAAGACACCCTCTCAGAGCAAGTTCTGTTGCTCGGTGAATACAACGGGCACCTCGAAAGCAACGACGACGAAGTCGAGGTCGCGTTGTGTCCGCTGTTTTCGGTGGCCGCGCCCACCCGCGCCCAGTGTGAAGACGGGGCACTGAAGCTATCGCAGACCTTCGAGCGCAACCGCATCAAAGTAGTCGCCCCGCTGGGTGGGCAACGCGAGCTGTGGGCAGCGATGAATCCTGGCGGTCTCAATCACCGCGCGGTCAGCGACTTCTCACACGTCACGATCAGCGAGTACGCCGCCGCCAGCGTGCCCCTGACCACCAACTCCGTCGGCGACGGGGCCGGGCCGATCATCGCGTTGAACCTCTCGGGCCGCCGCAATCAGCCGGTGCACCTTGAGTGGTGGCGTGAACCGCTCAAAGACGCGTCCTCGGCGGTCGCAGTGGCCGGCGAACTCGGCGCGGGCAAGACCTGGCTGATCATGTACATGCTGTTTCACCTCGTCGATGTGGGCGGGCAGTTCCTGGCCATCGACCGCACCGATTCCGGCGAATACGCCCGCCCGGCAGCCACTCACGCCAGCCACGCCGTGGTTGATTTGATGGCGCCCCGGTGGTCACTGGATCCGTTGCGCACCTTCGGCGCAGCAATCGGCGCCGATGCGGCCCTGGAGCTATTAACCCCGCTGTTTGAGTGTGAGGCCAACTCGCCGATGGGCATGACGCTGGGCGAGCTGCTGCGCCCGCAGTGGGGTGTGCGATCCATGCCCGAGCTGCTGGCGGTATTGGAGCGCGGCGCCCAGGCCGGCAGGACCCCTGAAGGTAAACCCCTGCCGGGGGGCTGGGACGAGCTGCACCGGCATTTGGGGTACTGGGCGGGGCGGCGCTATGCCGCTGCATTGTTCGACCCGAACTTGGCGCCCCTTGATCTCAACACCGACGCGATCGTCATCCGCACCAACAGGGTCGAAGTCCCGACCGCCGGCGAGGCCGCTGGGCGGGACACCCTGAGCCCGAGCAAGATCTTCGGCCGCGCGATCTACGGGTTGTCCATGGAGCTGGGGCGACAAGCCTTTCAGCTCAACAAAGGACGCCCCGCCAGCGTGGCACTCGACGAGGCCTATCACGTCACCTCGACCCCCACTGGCCTGGCCCGAACAGAGCGGCTCGCAAGAGACGGCCGCAAGGATTTCATTTCGCTGCTTTTAGGCAGCCACGACCCAGTCAACGACTACCCCCCCGGCACCGCTTTAGACCTCATCCCGATGCGCATCGTGATGCGTCACCGTGACGAAACTCTAGCTAGGCGCTCGCTGAAATGGTTAGGCATTGACCCGGACAACAACGCCCACATCTTGCGGGACTTGACCACCAACACCGCCCCCAAAGGCGCCGACGGCAAAGTCATAGGCGGACGCGAGGGCGAGGGCTACATGCGCGATGCGCGCGGGGCGATCGGGCGCATCAAGGTTCTGGGACCGTCGTGCCCGATCCGGCGAGAAGCCATGTCCACCACGCCAGCCCAGGCGGCCCTGCAATGACCGATACGCTGCGGCGTTGCAGCGACTGGATCCGGGCGTGGAGCCCGGCCACAGTGTTGGGCTGGTGTGGGCGGCACCGGCGGATCACTGCGGGCATCGTTGTGGCCGTCGTTGTGATGGTCTTTGGTGCCTCCCGTGCGGCCGCAGAGCCCCTCGATGGCTCCGCGGTCGTGGTCGGCGGCGTGCTTACCTCCTGGATGGGGGTCACCGACTCCGACGGCGTTCCGGTCGCCAAGTACACGCTGTCGCTCAATGAAGGCGGGTGGAACGATCCGATCTCGACGATGTTCGCCCGGCTGGCCTCGATCTCCTATGAGATCTATCGCGACGTCGTCACCACAGCGCTGTGGCTGATCCGGTATGTCCTTGATTTCGGGTGGATGGATCTGTTCACCGCGCCGTTTAAGGTCATCGGCGGCGGCGTGGAATCAGCGATGGCCCAGTTCGGTTTAGCGGCGGCGGCGTTGGCGGTGCTGGGCATTGTCGTGGTCTGGACCACCCTAGCCGGGAAAACGGCCAAGGCAGTGTCCAATATCGCGATGGGCATGCTCATGATCGGTTTGGCCGCAACGATTTTCGCTAACCCACTGTCCCAGCTCATCGGCTCTGACGGGCTGCTAGCCAAAGGCCGCGACACCGGCCTGCAGATCGCCAACACGGTGTCGGGCGGAACGATGAAACAAACCGGCGGCGGCGCCAACGTCGACGACATTGTCAGCCAGCTCGCCGACCGGTTCCTGCGGCAACCGACCCAAATGATCAATTTCGGCCAGGTGGCTGACTCGGTGTCACGTCAGTGCCGCCAGGCATGGACGGACGGCATCAAAGACGAACGCGGCGACAAACTCAAAGACGACATCAAAGGCTGCGATTCAGTCAAAGGCCTCAGTATGCACCAGAAGTCGATGGGCAACCCCGCCGCAGTCCTGGTCCCGCTCTACATTTGCGGATTTCTCGCATTGTTTTTGGTGGCCTTCGCCGGGTTCTTCGCCTGGCACGTGGTCCGGGCCGCGGTCCAAGCGCTGCTATATGCCGCGCTGGCGCCGCCGGCGTTCGCGATCGGGGTGATTCCCGGGGGGCCGCAGACCTTCGCCTGGAAAACGGTGCTCGACGCGGTGATGGCCTTCACCGCGATGGTGATCTACACCGCGGGTTTCGGGGCCTACAACCTCATCCTCGATCACGTCTTCGCCCAGTCCGGCAACGCCATTCAATCGCTGTTCTATACCGCGCTGGTACTGGCCTTCGGTTTCGCGGTGTTCGGGCCGCTGCGCAGAATGTTTGATCGCCAACGCGACATCGGTGCGGCCAAACTCAGCAGCGGCGGCACCGGCGGCGGCCACCGCAGCGGGCTTTTTCAGAAGACCGCGGAGCTGGCCCTGCTGCGCCAGGAGGCCCGACACCTCTTCGGTGGGCACAAAGGCGGCTCCCACGGGGGCTCCCAGGGCGGCCACGGACCTGCACGACTGCACCACGAAGCCGAAATGGCCAACCCTCACGGCGGCGGCCACCACAGCGCCGGCCGCGACGGCCATGGTGGGCCAGGCAGGCCGCCAGAGACCGACCGACCCGCAGCCGGCGGCGGAGCAGGCCCGAGTTCGGCTTCCGGGCCCGCCGAAGCCGCACCGACTCCAAATTCCGGCGGCGGCGGTGGCGGATCCGGCCACACCCAACCGCAACCGCGCCAGGGCGAAAACAGCCGCATCCGCGACAACCTCGCCGCGGCCATGCAGATCTATAAGGCCCGCCACGGTGGCCCTGCCGCCGGCGGATCCCCCGGCGCTGGGCGCCACGCCTTATCTGAGGTCGCCTAGTGGGCTGGGTGACGATCGCGCGCACCGCATGGGCTCATCGCCGCAAGGTCTACGCCGCGCTGGCGGTGTTGGCGCCGTTCGGGTTTTCGGCAATGCTGGTGTTTTTCGCGATGTTCAGCGGTGCGACCATCTCGAGCCCGACCGAGGCGGCGCTGGTCACCCCGCAATGTAGTCAGCAGATGCGCGCCCAGGGCGTGCAGGCCGACAAGGGTGTGGCTTTCGGTGCGGGCCCGGTGAACAACGGCAAGTCGGTCATCGCCGCCGGGCTGGCGATGCGGATCCCCGAGAGGGGGATCATCGTGGCTTTGGCTACCGCGATGCAGGAATCCGGGATGCGCAACCTGGCCAACCCGAAGGTGCCCGCTTCGCTGAGCATCCCTAACGAAGGGCTCGGTCATGACCATCTGTCGGTCGGGATCTTCCAGCAGCAGCCCTGGTGGGGTGCGTTGGCCGATCTGATGAACCCCCGCATGGCGGCGGTGAAATTCTTCGAAGCGCTGCTGAAAGTGGGTGGCTGGCAACAGATGGCGCCGACGGTGGCCGCCCAGGCGGTGCAGCGCTCGGCATTCCCGGATGCCTACGCCGACGACGTGCCTACCGCGACCCTGTTCTACCGCCGACACCTCAAAGAAGTCCTGGCTGCCGCCGGGCCCAGCGTCGCTGCCCCCGAAGCGATGCCCGAGGCTGACACCGCCAACCTATGCGCCTCCTCGCGCCCGCGGGCGTCGCGGTCGGTGTTCAACCTGTCGAGGCTGCCGCCCGGTAAGGCCCCTGAGGGCCGGCTGCAGCGCTACACCATCGTGACCAACCGTGCAGTGTCGGCGGCGTTTCCCCAGATTTCCCAGATCGGCGGGTACCGCCCGGATCCGCTTCCGTGGCATCCCCAAGGGCTGGCACTCGATGTCATGATCCCCAATTACCTGAACCCTCAAGGTGTTGCGCTAGGCAACGGGATCCGCGACTTCTTGCTGCGCAACGCCAAGACACTGGGCATCGATCACGTGATCTGGCGGCAGCGGATGTACTACCCCAGCGGCACCGTCGAGGGGATGGAAGACCGAAGCGGGTTGACCGCCAACCACTTCGACCACGTACACGTGGCCACGATCGGCGGCGGCTACCCGTGACCGCGCAGGAAGGACTCCGATGATGAAAGCCGCCGTGGCGGGTCTGCGCCGACGCTGGCGCCAGATCCCGACGCGCACCCGGGTAGGGATCGCGATCGCGGTGATCGCGATCGCCGGAATGAGCTGGCAGCACTACTTCAGCGCGCCGGTTGCCCCCCAGCTGACCGGCGAGGCCGCAGTGGCCAGCGAAATCGCCCTCGGCGGGCACGCGATCGGTGAATACCAGCCCGAAGCAGACCAGATGCCCCCGGCGCCGGACTTCTCCTCCGAAGCTGCCCGCGCCACCGTCGTACGGCTTGCCACGAATTTCGCCTCACCGCAGGGCGGCGGTGGGCAGTGGCTGGCGGCCATCTCTGCGGACGTGATGCCCGAACTGGCAGATCAGTACCGGCTGACCGACCTGCGCAACGTCGACCAAGCGCGCGTGCTGGGGGTGCGTGGGCCGCTGGGCACCGATTGGGCCGCCCCCACGTTCGCCGTCGACTACAGCAACGGGTCGACCGTGGAGATCACCGCGGAAATGGCGATCACCGGATGGAAGGTCTCCACCGTGGTGCCGGTGGACCCGCCCGCGGAATCCTCGCCTGCCGATCCCGATGCGCCACAACCAGAGTTAGGCAGCGAACGCGCGGGCGGGGCCGATAGCGGGCAAGGCCGCTGATGGCCGGGCGCGGTAAGGATGTTTCGACCAAGGTGTCTTCGCCGTCGACGCCCTCGATGCGTCCCTATGCCACCACTGCTGCCGAACTCACCCGGCCCCATGTGGCCGGGGAAAGTATCGCCGAGAAGAAAACCGACACCGAAACCTGGTGGTGGATAGCGATCGCCGGGCTGGTCGCGGTGGGCCTGTTGGGGTATGTCCATGTGTGGCCGGCCGCCCAGCGGATCCTCTACCAGGGCTCGGCTGTCCGCGACTATCTGTTGCCGGCATCGGCTTCCCCGGTAACAGTCATTGCCGGGGTTGGGGTGGGCTGGTTCTGGGTGGTGTTCATCGCCGCCCCGGCATCAGCTGCGCTGCTGGGGGCGCTGTGGTGGGCGGCGCTGAGTGCGTCCAATCACCGCACCCGCACCGGGCACGCGGGGCATTTGCGGCCCGGTCAGCAGTGGGTGGGCCACCAATACCCCAGCGGGGCACTGATCCTGGCCGCCGCGGCAGTCTGTTTAGCCGGTGCGGGTGCGCTGCTGCGCTGGGGGGCCCCGGCGATGACACATCTACTCGGGCAGCTGGTGGCGGTCGCGCTGCTGGGAGCCCTGGCGGTGGGGCTGTGGCACTTCATCCGGTGGGCGCTGGCGCGCAGAGCCATCACCGACCAACTCAACGAGATCACGGTGTTGTGCTCTCCTGCGTTGGGGTGGAACGATTTTCGCAGCGGACGGGTGCGGGCACTGCGCTGCGCCTACCCGCGTCGTGGGCCCGCGTTCCCCAAAGTGATCAAACTGCTCTACTCCGGGCACCCACTGGAGGTCAGCGAGGAATTCACCGCCGCGACCGCCGCGGTGCTGGCGCAGGTGACCGGACACACCTACACCTTCGACCACGACCCCCACACACGCTCGTTGATCGGCACCGAAACCGTGATAGAGCACCGTGATCCGGTCCTTGACGCCGAGGCGGTGCTCGCGCCGCTGGTCTGGTCCTGGTTCGACGCGGCCGCGGGCATCATCTCCATCACCGTCGCCGATCCCGCCGCAGCGGGATCGGCAGCCTCAGCCGGTGAGGATGCGACCAACAATTCGGGGACCGAGGACCCCCACGAAGACTCGGTGCGCTCGGCGAAGACCGCCAGCGACGCTCTGGCCGCCGGGATCGCTGAGTTCACTGTCGGGTTCGCCTACAACCTTCGGGTCAGCTCCCCCTATCGTCGCGGGGCCATCGAGGGCATGGTCGCTGATGCCCTCGGGGACTCCTGGGAAGCCCAATGGAGCATGGCCTCGCGGCGTGTCCGGTTCGTGCGCAGCCCAGGCCTGCCGAATTTGGTGTATCCGCCGCTGGACTTCCCCCAGGTCACCCGCAACAAGATTCGCAGCCTCTACAAGAACGCCGCGATCCCCTTCGCGATCGACGCCCACAACAACATCATCAGCTGGGAGTTCAAAAAGTCGCCGCACATGCTGATCTCGGGGATGACGTCGTCGGGCAAAACCTCGGCCCTGATGACCATCAGCGCTCAATGCACCCGCCGCGGATTTAACACCGTCTGGATTGATCCCAAGGGGTTTGACTCCCCGGGCTTGCGCGACTGGCCCAATGTGTCGCTGGTGACCGCCGGCACTGATGAGGACGGGTTGGTCGGGCACGCCGCAGCACTGCGGCTGATCGCCGACACCATGCGCGAGCGCCTCGAAGAGGTCAAAATCAACCCCAACCGCGCCGATGACTTCGACCCGATCATCGCGATAACCGACGAGTTTTCCAACCTGATGGTGGCGTTGGCCGAGTTCTATCAAACCTACAAACTGCCGCGGGAAAAGGGCGCCCCGCCGACGGCCAAGGACGTCGGGATCTTGCTGCGTACAGCGCGCGCTGTGGGTATCCATTTGGTCATCGGTATCCAGCGCCCAGACACGATGTTCATCGCCGGTGAGAACCGCGATAACACCGCATTGCGGGTCGCGATGGGGCGGCTGCGATCCAAAGATGCCGCGATCATGATGTTCAACGATCCCGTCGCCGGCACCCGCGTCCAGCCCGGTATCCAGGGCCGCGGAACTGTGCAGCTACCTGACGGGAGTTTCACAGAAATCCAGGCGTTTTACACCCCTAAGATTCCGGCTACAGACCAGCAATGGGCGGCATTGAGTGACAAGGAACGCAACATTTTGAGCCAGCTGCGCGAGGTGGATAGCTTCTGGCCGCGGCGGGTGGTCGAGAGCGCATTGCGCGGCTATGACCCGGAAAATCCCGAGCACGAGATGTCGTTTTCACTGATCCGGCAGTCGCCGATCCTGCTGGCCAGCGAGCGCCCCGATCTGGACCCACTCAGTGACCAGTACGTGCGGCCGACATCGACCAAAAAGCGCCCCACTATGGATGACGATCACACCGATGCCGATCAGGACAGTGTCGACCTTGTAGGCAGCCCAGCGGTGGGGTCACAGGTGTCCTTCGGGGGGCCGGTGGACGGCTTCGATGACGAGTATTTGCCCACCACCGACGACGAGTACGGCCCGCAGGTTGCGCTCACCGCCAACGAGGTCGGCCTCGGTGACCTCATTGATGTTTCCGTTGACGGTGTCGGAGACTGGAAGTACGTTCACGGCGAGCCCTACCGGACCGAAGACGGACAAGGCGGCGACCGGCTGCTGATCCCTTACCGGGACCTCGAAGACGGTCAGAACATGGCCGACATCGACCTCGACCCCTACGAAGTGATGCCCGCCCGAAAACTGCACATGAATTAGCGCAAAGGAGAGCTCCACATCATGGCCCCGAAGAAGAAAACAGAACGGGCCGCCGCCGAAGCGGCCTATGCCAACTTGCTCAAGGAAAACACCGCCCGTGTTGGCGATGTCGGGGAGAGCTTCGGGGCTTATGTGGCGGCCCTGCAGGAGGCCATCTCGCGCCGTGAACGCTACGAGACCGCGCGCGCGGCGGCCATCAAAGGTGGTGTGCTCACCAGCGACCAGCTTGACCAGATGGGCTACAAAAAGACCTCCAAATTGCCCGCCGTGCCGGTGCGTGCGACCCAAGGGGCCGACGCGGGGTCGGTCGCGCCGCGCAACGGTGCTGCAGTGCCGCCGATTAACTCACCGGCTGGTTAGGACAGGGCCGCGATGATGAGTGCCATTGAAGCGTTGGTCGAAGAATCCCAGCAGCAGCACCGCCGCTATCACGAACTGTTCGGTACCAGCCCTGTGCTCGGCGATGGGCTGCGCGAAGTCGCCAGGCACAGCCGTGCGGTTGCCCGAAATGAACGCGACGTCAGAGACGGCGTCATCGCGCTGAACTTCTCCACCGAGGTCACCGGATGACTTTCCCCCAGAAAACGCGGTTGGACAATGTGCCGCTGGATGGCTTCGCTGGAGGTGCTGACCTCGCCGCTGACGCGGTCGACAACAGCGCCCAGGTCAACGTCACCGGCGCCAACGGTGTGGCCGGCAACGCCGCCCAGGAGGCCGCTGAGATCGCGGCGGTGCCTGATCCGCAGTCACCGGCGGGCCAGGCCGCCATCGTGGCCATCATTGAGAAATATCAGGCCACCAATGCCGGCATCGTTGAAGGCTCCGCGGCCACCGAACAGGCCAATGGTGCTGCGGCCGCCGAGGGCACAAGCGAGGACGACGACGACGACAGCAGCGATGACAAAGGTGATGATCTGGACTCGTTGGGCTCCGGAGGCGGCACCAGTTTGACCGACCTGTTGGGCCAACTCTTGGGCTCAGGCGGCTCAGGGATGGGTGGGATGTCCCCGATGGGGGGCATGAGCCCGATGGGGGGCATGAACCCGTTTGGGGATGCCTTCGGGCAATCCGCGGCGCCGGCGGCTGCAGCTGATCCGTTCGCCGATCCGTTCGCCGGCTCCACGCCCGCCGGTGTGCCGGCCAGCTACAGTCCGGCCGCGGATCCGTTTTCCAATGCACCGTCCTCAGGCGGCGGGTCAATCGTCCCGGCCAGTGACATCTCTGAAGACCCGCTGGCCGCCGATGACGCCGCAGAGGCCGATGAGGCCGCAGGGCAGGTCGCCGAGGAAGCCGCCGATACCAGCACAGCCGATGGCACTGGTGTCGATGTCGAGGCGTTCTCCGGTGCCGACGGGGCCGCTGTTCCCGCCGATCCGGCCACAACCACTGCCGAAACCAGCTAGACCGCCGGCCTAGTCAACTGCCATGACCTCAGCTGCAGTCAGCCCGTCGCCGATCACCTCCTGGTGGTACGGGCAGGGGCGCGCAGTCGAAGTCGTGCGACGTTTGGAGTCGCTCTACGGGCTTTCACCGGCACCGAGCGCACCGGCAGGTTTGGTCACCGTCGGGCCCCAGGAGGTGACGGTGACCTTCGTGGGGGCGCTCAAAACGCCGTTGCCCCATCCGTGGCGATCTGCTGATGCCAACCCCAACGAGGCCCGAATCCCCTGGGATGACCTCGATCCTGGTGTTGATCCCGACCCTGACCGCCCGGTGTATCTGGTCGCCTTCGGTGTGCTGCCCGAAGGCGGTTTGGTTGCGTTGAATCTTGCAGCGTTTCAACGGATCCGCATTCAGGGCGACCGCGACACCGCTGCGGCGTTGGTCAGCCGTTGGGTGCTTGAGCTGTTAGCCACCCATCCCACTATCACCGTGGGGGTGAGCGCTGATGTGTGGTCGGGCCCGCACACCACCCGGGTGCGCCTGGTGGGCGCCGGCGACGTCCCGGCCGTCGATGTGCTGGTGTGCGGGGCTGAGCTCAGCTACACCGATCGGGCCCAGATCGTGTCCGCGGCGGGCAGCAAGATCATGATCGACTTGGGCGCTGATGCTGCCGTGGACACCAAATGGAGGATCAACTGCAGCGCCGAGGGTCTGGGCGAAATCAGCAACGGGGTCACCCAGCCGATGACGGCGGCCTTGATTCTGCCCGCGACCAGCACCCTCGAGCGGTGCAGTGACCTGCTGACCCAGCCACCGCCGGCGCCAACACATCTGGGCGCCCTGCCCGCCGCGGAGTCCTTGACCCCCGATGCGCCCACCGCCGATCAGGGAGGGGACCCCGATAGTTTCCCCGCCGGGGCGGCCCCCAGCGAAACCGCGGGAGCCCCGACACACGATGCGTGGCTCGCCCAAGACCACGGCATCGACTTTTTCAGCCCCTCCCCCGAGGCGGGGGCCCCACCGGGTCCCGACGACGCCTGGGGCCCGGCCGTGCCCGAGACCACCGAGCCCCAGCACGAGCGCGCAGGTGCAGACACCGAGGCGGGCCAACCCCCCGTCGAGATCCCGGCGCCGGCAGCTGTCCCCAGTGCCCCCGACCGGCCCCTAGTCCTTGAGGATTCGACCGCACCGCAGATCGCCAGAATCTGGAACCACATCCTGGGCCAGGTCGACCTGTGTCCCCCACACAGCACCCAGCCCCCGGGCCCCCGCGAGAAGCGACTCAACGAACTGACTGTCTTCTTGCAAACCAACCCGTGGACCAGCACCCAGGACATCACCGCCGCGGTCTACAGCGGAGCGGCCTCAGATAAGACTGTCACCCAACAACTTTCGCTGCTGCGCGCGCGCCTGGGTGTGGTTCACGCCGGGGGCCCCAAAGCGTTGCCGGTGATGCGCGACGGGGGCTACCGCCTCGATCCGGGCGTGCGCTCGGATTGGATGGAGTTCGAGCGCCTGGTCGAAATATTGGTCGAAACCACCTCCACGGCCAATCTTGTGGCGGCCATGGATTTGGTCACCGGCGCACCCTTTGGCGGAGTCAGCGCCAAGGAATGGGCCTGGACCAAAGACCTGCGTGAGGAGATCCGCGACCGGGTCGCCGGCGCGGCTGTCGCGCTCGCGGGGCGCCAACACCGCGGCCGACAGTTCAGCGTCGCCATCGAAACCGCGCGCAAAGGCCTCTGGTATGACAACGCCCGCCAGGACCTGTGGCAGGTAGGTATGCAGGCCGCCCTCGACGGGCACGACAACGAGGCATTCAAAGCGCTGCGCGGCCAATACCTGGCCGCTGTGGCCGGACCCGACCGCGACCCCGCGGTGTTCGAGCTGACCAGACAACCGAGGTGATCCCCATGCATTCGATCAACGTGTCCCAGTTCAAAGACGACGACGACTACGTCATCACCACCGCCGACACCGACCCCGCGGCGCTGTCGGTGTCGGTGCACACCACCGGCGAACCCGTCGACGTCGGCGCCGCGTCAGACAAAGTGCGCGCGCTGGGTGTGGCCGGATTCGCCGAACTGTTCGTGGCGTGCGCCCAGTCGGCGTTCACCCACCGCTACGACCCGCTACTCGATGAGCAAATCCTGTGAACTCAAAGCGTCAGCGTGACTCGCCGAAAGCGGTCACTGCCAGGTACAAAGGTTAGAGAGCGGATGGATCCGTTGTCAGAACAGGAGTGTCCGATGGTCTTTTCGATCCTCAGGAACGGCGGCAGAAATGACTAGCCCCGCCGGTGCAGGTGGCCGACACCTAGATGTCGTGCCCGCGGACTTGACCAATGCCGCCCACCAGTACGAACAGTTGCAGATCAGGGCCGCAGCGATCAGCCCGCAAGCTGTCGATGAGGTCACTCGAGTGATCGCCAGCCACGGCTCGATGGGCTATCCGGTGGCCCTGGGGGTGCTCGCTGGGCTGGCCCGCCGTCAGGCGGTCCTGGAGAACAAAGCCCTCGACTTCGGGGTGTACGCCCAGCGGCTGACCGAACACGGGGCCACCTACCGTGATCAGGATCACGCCGGCGCCGGCGCTTTCAGCGCAGGCTAGCCACGCACCGAACTGGGGTCCGGGGGGGCTGCACACACGCCGAAGTACCCCTTGACGCTCAGGAGATAACGACACGATGGTTGCCCTGGATTTCGACCCCGATGGGTGGCGCCGCACCGGGGATCTGGTCGCCCTTGCCGGCCTGCTGTTGGGCGCGGACTTCGATGACCTGCCCCCCTGCCCGGCCTGCGGAGCCGATCAGGCCTCCCAGACCATCATGGACAACCTCAATGCCCGCTACGACTGGCTCATCGATCACCTGCGGGCCGGGGCCCAGCAAGCCAGCGCTGCCGCTGACGCCATGAACGACACCGCGACCAGCTACCAACATGAGGACGCCGCCGCGGCTACCCGTTACGGCCAGTTCGGTGGTTCAGCCCCTGGCTCGGTGTCGCTGGCCCCCTCAGCCGGCCCCCAACCTGGCACCGCGGTCCCGCCGGCGGGCATGCCCGAGGTGGCGCCGGTCCCCGACGTCAGCGGCACCGAAGGTGAAGCATTGGCCCAGCAGTTGGAGACCGGCGCGGGCCTAGGGCCCGCGGCGGCCACCGCGGCGCGCCTTGGGGTGCTGGCCGGGCGCGCGCAGGCGGCCAACGCCGCCCTGCTCAGCGCCCACACCCAGCTGGTGGGCGCCGGCCAATCCCAGGCCACCCCCGGCGCGGAAGCCAAGCTGAGCCGCGGTATCGCCTTTACCGAAGCGGTGGCCGGTCACGCGAGCGCGCTGGCCGCGGGCTATCAGGGCGCCGGCACGCTGCACACCGCCACGCTCTCGCAGGTGGGTCCCTCGCTGACGTGGCGGGCGCTCAAGACCGGATACCAGGAGTCGATGATCAAAAACCAGCTCTTGGGGGGCCTGGCCCAGTCTGAGGTTGATGCCTGGCAGAGCGCCCTCGAGCAGCAGGACCAGCAGAAAAGCGCGGGGATGACGGGGCTGCAGACCGGCGGGGACATGATCAGTGCCGCCCCGGCCGGGCTGGCCGATCCTGGCCTGGCCCCCGGCGAGGCGGGCCTGGGTGAACCGGCCGAAGACGGCGAAACCGACACCGACGGTCAGGACAGGTTGAAAACACCTGAGGGCGAGGCCGAAGGGATGCAAGACATGCTGGGCCCCCTGATGGGAGCAGCGGCACCGCTGGCCAAGGCCGCCGGCGGGGCCAACCCCCTCAAAGCGGTGGGCCAGGCCGTCCAGCAGCTCGGGCAGCAGGTCGGCCAGCTCGGCAACGCGGCCCGAAAAGCCGGCAGCCCGCTTAAGCCTGCGGCGTTGGCTAAACCCTCAGCCGGGGCCAGTAAAGGCGGCGGGGGCGCCAAGCTCGGCGGCGGTGGGAGCCCACTGAAGCCGGCCAGCAGCCTCGGCGGCGCGGCGATCGGCGGGGCGCCCTCGGCCACGCCGTCGGCCTCGGGGGCCTCCGGGTCTGGGGCCCCCGCCTCGGGGACCTCAGGTACGGCCAGCCGCGGCGGCGGGATGGGCATGATGCCGATGGGACGCGGTGGGGCCAACGGCGGCTCCAAGTCCACCAAGGTCACCAGCTACGAACAGCCACTGTCTGAAGTCGACGAGGCAGGCCGCCCTGGCGTCGTCGGTCAGGAGGCCAAACCCGCTGAACCGGTGGTGGATTCCCAATCCCGCAACGCGGTCAAGGCGCGGTTGGAGCGCCGAAAAAAGGACGCCGCGAGCTCTGGGGATGACTAGCGGCCGCGCAACGCTCTGGCCCGGGTGTCGCGATCCTGTGCCACGCTGAAACCCAGCGATTTTTTCACCCACCCACTACCTACGGCAGGAGCAGAGTTGAGGTTCACCGCTAGCCGCCCCCACCTCGCCGGCGGCCGGGTCATCGCTGCCCGCGCTGCTGCGATACGCCACCGGCGCCAAGGTTAGGTCCGCCGATATGGAGATCCCCCTGCACCCAGCGGTCTCGGCTGAAATTCGGCGTGGCCGTGACTTGTTGGACCGGGTTCGCGCACTCAAGCATGAGCTGGCGAACCTGACGGTGACAGTGCCCTGCCCCGATGGCGACAACACGATCGTGCTCAACGGCGAAGGCATGATTGTGGAGGCAACCTTCGCCGAGGACCTCTTTGAGCGCTACCCCGGCCAGGCCCTGGGCGAATTGCTGCTGGTGATGTGGGAGGAAGGGTTCGCCCAAATCTGCGCCAAGGTCACCGATGTGGTGGCCGCGTCCACGGAGAGCACCCCATGACCGAGGCCGCGGCGCGGGAGTTATTCACCAGCGGCTGCGCGGCGCTGGGCGCCCAGGTCTATGGCCGCCGCCAAGTATCAGACCCGCGTGCCGCGCGCGCGGGATTTGAGCGGCTCACTGCCCAGTACCCTGACCTGTGTGACGGCTGGCTGGGGTTGGCCGCAAGCGGTGTAGCGACCCGCAGCGTTCTCGAGAATGCCTACCGCGCCCGCGACACCGCAGGAGAGTTGATCGCGGCCTGCGACGTCGCCGCCGAGGCGGTCGATTTCTGCTTCGATTCCGACCTGTTTGTCACACTGCCCGCCCGCGGTCTCGACGGGCTGGTGCTGGCGCTGGCCGCCGCGCGCACCTCAGACGGTGAATTCGCCGCCGCGCGTGAGCTGCTCGATGACCGGCTGCTGGCCCAGGCGCCGCTGCCGGCCGGGTGGGTGCTGGCGGTGACCTTCTTTCGGGCTAAGCGTTGGCACGATGTGCGCCGCGTGTTGGCCCCACTGGCGGCCGCGGCCGCCGCTGATGGCCCGTTCATGCACCAGGCGGTCTCGGTGGCACACGGGTTGGCCTCGGCCTATCTGGGAATGTATGAGCAGGCCTTTGAACAGCTCAGCGGCCACGGTCGCGGACCGAGCGCGCCGGCCACCGCCGAAGCGATGCTGACCGCGGCGCTGTGTGCGCGCGCCGTGGGCCGCGCCGATGATGTGGCCACCGCTTTGCTCAACGAGGCCTACGCCGGCGCCGCCGACGACCAAGAGCTGCGGGGGCGTGTGGCGGCCGCGCTCAGCGACCCCGGCTACGGACTGGTGGGCGCCACCACCGCCGCGCGGATCGATGCCCGCAGCGACTACTGGGATGCCAACACCGAGCCCGGTGAACGCGACTTCGTCCACCAGCTCGGGGCCGGGCGGCGTGAGGAGCTGCGCGCTGAAGCCACCGCCGAGTTGGCTGACTTTGTGGGTATGGCTGATGTCAAGGAGCAGATCGCGCGGCTGGAATCCAGTGTGCGCGCGGCTAAACGACGCGAGGCATTGGGGCTTCCGGTGCGCAACAAGTCGCTGCACTTGATGCTCAAAGGCCCGCCGGGAACGGGTAAGACCACCATCGCGCGGGTGATCGCGAAACTGCTCTGTGCCGCCGATGTGTTACCGGCGGAGACGTTCATCGAGGTGGGTCGGGCGGATCTGGTGGATCGGGTGATCGGCGGGTCTGAGGACATCATCAAAAAAACCATCGAGCGCATCCTCGACAGCGGCGGCGGTGTGCTGTTCATCGACGAGGCCTATGCGTTGACTGATTCCGGTTCTGACAACGACTTTGGCCCGCTGGTGGTCGCCGAGCTGATTCGGGCCATGACCAACCATTCCGACAAACTGATGTTGATCGCGGCAGGTTATGCCGACAAGATGCAGGAATTTATGGACAGTAACGAGGGGTTGCGCTCGCGGTTTACCCGCAGCATCACCTTGGGGTCCTATTCAGTTGAGGAACTGGTTGAGATCACCACCCGCAAGGCCACCGCCGGCGGCAGCACCTTTGAGGACCTCGAGCCGCTACGGGCGGCCTACACCGAATTGGCCACTGCGACCGCCGAAGACAAAAACAAGCGACCGCGGGCTGCTCTGGATGTGTTGGGCAACGCCCGATTCGCCGAGAATCTGATCGGGTTCGCCGAAGAAGAACGCGATCACCGCCTCGATGTCAGTGGGCGTCTCGAAGATGCCAGCGCCCAGGAGGTGCAGACCATCACCGATGCTGATCTGCGTGCAGCGTTGTCCCGCGAGCTGGCGCGCGCCGAAGAACAGGACAACATTGTGCTCTCCGGGGGTGGGCGATGACGTCGCCGCCACCGCCGCGGCGCGGATTCAAGTCCCGAAGCTCTGAGCCGGGCCCGACTTCGTCGCGCACCCGGCCGTGGGGGTTTGTCACCAAACACCAGATCTCGGGGTGGCGGTTTGCGATCCGGCGGATCAGCAACGGTGTGGCCTTGCGCGATACCCGCATGCTCACCGATCCGCTGCGCCGGCAGGGTCGCGCGCTCAGCGTGGGACTGATGCTCGGGGTGGTGCTGCTGGCCGGGGCGTTCGTGATGTCGATCCTGCGGCCGGCCGGCAGCAGTGGAAATGAGGCGGTGCTCGCCGAGCGATCCAGCAACGCGCTCTACGTTCGGGTTAATGACGAACTGCACCCCGTGCTCAACCTGGCCAGCGCGCGGCTGATCGTGGGCAAGCCGGAAACCCCTCAGGTGGTCAAGCCTGCAGAGATCGACAAATTCCCGCTGGGTAACACCTTGGGTATCCCCAATGCGCCCTCACGCATGCAGCAAGATCCTGCCCGTGATGCCCGCTGGATGGTCTGCGACGCCGCCGGTGGCCCCGATCCCGGAACTACCGTCATCTCCGGTGATCCGGTAGCCGGGGCCGGACACGCAGACCAGTTAGCCGATTCTGCGGCGATTTTGGCCACCGTCGACGGTGGTGACAGCACGTGGCTCATCTGGGGCACCAAGCGCAGCGAGATCGATTTGAACGATCCGGCGGTCTCGGCTGCTGTGGGTATCGACGTCGATACCCCCCATCCGCGTCGGATGGATCGCGCGCTGCTCAACCTCATCCCCGCCGGGCCGCCGCTGCGGGTGCCCTTTGTCGCTAACGCTGGGGATCCGCCCCGGTTCGTCTGGCCGGTCCCGGACAGGCAAGCCCCGCCGATCGGGGCGGTCGTAGTTGACCACAACGAGCACGACGACAAGCGTTACTATGCGGTCAACGCCGAAGGGCTCCAGGCGATCTCACCGGTGGTCGCAGCGATCCTGCGCGCCCATGACGCCTACGGGTTAGTGACCCCGCCGGCGCTGACACCCGATCAGGTGGCCAAGGCGCCCAAAGCTGAGGCGATCCCTGTCGGGGACTACCCGAAACACTCGTTGCAGGTGTTGGATCCGACCACAGAGCCGGTGACCTGCGGGCAGTGGGTCAAACTGTCTGGCGCCCCGACTTCGAGCCTGAGGCTGTTGGCCGGCCAGAGCCTACCGGTGGCCGATGACGCCCAACCGGTCACCTTGGCCCCGGCCGCCCCGGGAACGGCCCAGCGGGTGCTGCTACCCAAAGGGCGCGGCTATTTTGTGCAGGTCACCGGGCAGCACCCGCGGTCGGAGACTAAAGAGTCACTGTTTTGGATCTCAGATCTGGGAGTGCGCTACGGCATGGAATCGGGGACAAATGATCCCGCGAGCGTGCCCGAGGCCCTGGGTATGACTGCCCAACCATTGCCGATCCCCTGGGCGGTACTGGACCTATTTGACCCGGGCCCGACATTGTCCAAAGCCGACGCGCTGGTAGCGCACTAGCCGAAGGTCGTTCATGCGAACACGATTCGAACAGCGCCGCCGCATCGCGGGCCCGGCGTTTACCAAGAAAGATTTTCTTCTGGAAGCCCCCCCAGAGCTGCCGCGCACCATTGAGGTCGTCGCCTGGAAAAAGGCCCTGCCGTGGGTGTTCGGCGCGGTCCTGATCGGCATGGTCTCACTGATGTTCATCATGGGGCTTCGGCGGATGAACCCGATGTATCTACTGATGATGGCGATGATGGCCCTGGCGATGTTTTCCTCGATGTCGAATCAGAGCGGCAACTCGGAGATGTCGAAAGCCGAAGTGAACTCCGAACGGGCCGAATACCTTCGCTACCTCTCCGGTAAGGCCGAGGAAATCCGGGCGGCCGCCGACGCGCAGAAAGCCAGCGCCCAATGGTCACATCCTGACCCGGTACTGCTCGAAGCTGTGCTGGAGGGGCCGCGCACCCGGATGTGGGAACGCGGCGTCGGGGACGGAGATTATCTGCACCTGCGTGTGGGCTGCGACGAAGTGAAGCTGGGCGGCAAGCTCAAGGTCAAACCGGTGGACTCCGAGCTGGACCTCGAACCGGTCTGCAAAACCGCGCTGCAACACATGCGTGCGGTTCAGCAGTCGATTCCGCACTGCCCCAAGGCGATCAACCTCGGCGGCTATGGCCTCATCGGCGCCTACGGCGACCGCGGGCGATTCGAAGCCGCGGTGCGCGCCTGGATCGCGCAGCTGGTGTGCTGGCACACCCCCAATGACACCGCGCTGGCGGTGGTCTCACCACAGCTGGAGTCGCGGTGGGGATGGGCGAAATGGTTACCGCACACCGAAAGCCACGACATCGACGGCGCCGGCCCGGCCCGGCTGCTGGCGACCTCACTACGTGAGCTTGAACAGACCCTGGCCCCGATGCTGACCGGGCGAGCCAAAGTCGTCGACGACAAGGGCACAGTCGATGTTGGGGCAGTGACCACATCGCACAAGCACATTGTGATCGTCGTCGACGAGCTTGGCGCCGCGGCGGGGTCGGTGCGGCGCCTGACAGCCCTCGATGGTGTCACCGTCATCGCCTACCGCGACACCGACGGCCCCGACCGTGACTACGCTGCGCATCCGCGCGAGCTGCTGGTCCGTTTCGAACCCGACTCTGATGACGCCGCTAATGCCCCGGCGCCGATGACCTATTGGTTCAACTTCCGCTGGCAGCTGTTTTGCGCTGAGCCCGATGCCCTACGCGCGGAGGTGATGGCGCACTTGGCGCGCAGCTTGGCGCGCTGGGATAGCGCAGGGATCAGCCGCCAAGATGCGGCCTCAGCGGCGGCCCAAAGCATGCTTTCTCTGCTGGGTATCACCAATGCGGCCAACCTTGATGTCGAGGCGCTGTGGGGGCCCCGCAGGTTGCCGGTGGGCACCGGTGAGCCGGTGAACCTGGACGGGTTGCTGCGGGTGCCCGTCGGGCTGCAGCCCAGCGGGGCGCCGCTGATGATCGATCTCAAAGATGAAGCCGACGGCGGCAACGGGCCCCACGGGCTGATGATCGGCATGACCGGGTCAGGGAAATCGACCACCCTGGGGGCCATGGTGGCGGGCCTGTTTTTGCAGCACTCCCCCGATGTGGTTCAAGCGATCTTGACTGACTTCAAAGACGCCGCAGGATTCGATGCGTTCGCCGGGTTTCCCCATGTGGTCGCAGTGGTGACCAATATGGAGGAAAAACGTTCACTGGTAGCCCGTTTCGGTGACACTCTGCTGGGGCTCCTTGATCAGCGGGGCCGAATTTTCTACGACGCCGGCAATCAGATCAAGGGTGCAGCGTTTCAATCACTTTCGGAATACAACGAAGCCCGCGCGACGGCGGCGGGGGCTCACTTGGCGCCGATGCCGTTCATGTTCATTGTGGTCGACGAGTTCTCGCTGCTCCTTAAAGACCATCCCGACATGGCCGAGGTGTTTGACACCGTGACCCGCAAGGGACGCTCCCAAGGTGTGTTTTTCTTGTTCGCCTCCCAAACACTCGATGAAGGCGTGATCAAGAAGATCCCGGACAACACCCAATACCGCATCGGGTTGAAGGTGGCCTCCGAACCCATCTCGCGGCGGGTGATCGGCACCCCGGACGCCTTCCACATCCCTGACGGCAAAAACGTCAAAGGCACAGGCTATTTCGTGCGTGCGCCCGGCGCTGAGCCGGTGAAATACCGAGGGTTCATGCTGCCGAGCCGCTATGAGCCGCCCACGACGATCAACCGTCGAGTGATTAACGCCCACCCGCGGGCCCGGCTGTTCACCGCCGGGCCGGTCGCCCCGGACCCCGACACCGTGATCGAAGAGGAAATCGCCGCCGAAACCGCGATCGAAGGGCCCCCGCGCTCGCTGGTACTCACCGTGGGTCCCCAACTGTCGGCCGCCTACGGAAAGCAGCCCCCCCAGCTGTGGTCGCCGCCGCTGGATGACCCGATCCCCCTGGATGCGGTCCTGGGCCAGGCCCGCCAGGCCGCCGCCCCTGCCGGCGCTGGGCCATGGTGGCCGCTGGGAGAAATCGACCGCCCCCGCCAGCTCAGCCATGGGCTACTGCGCTACAGCGTCGATGACGGCAACATATCGCTTCTGGGGATGCGCAACGCCGAAGCCTCGATGGTGGTGACAACGTTCATCCTCTCGGCAGCCTCGCGCTACTCCCCGGCCGAGGTCGGCTTTTACCTATTGAGCTACGGCGGGCCGGCTTTGGCCGCGGTGCGGGATCTGCCGCATGTGGGTGCAGTGGGTGGACGCGACCGCAATGAACTCAACTTGCGGATCCTGGGCGATCTGGACACAGTCTTGACCCAGCGTCGGCGGATGTTTGAGCGCCACAATGTGGGCTCGTTAGAGGAATTCCGTTCTCGGCGCGCAGCCGGGGATCGCGTCCTTGATGACGGCTACCCCACCGACATCTTCGTTGTCGTCGACGGCTGGGAAAACTTCATCGACAGCAACACCTCGCTGATGAACCCAAAAAACCCGCATCACAAGAACATTGAGCGGCTCGTCGGCGCGGGGCACGGCATCCACGTGATGGTCACCGCCGCGGACTGGATCAAACTCGGCCAAGGTGTATCCAACCAGCTCAACGTGCGCTACGAACTCAAACTGGCCAACAGCTCATCCTCGCAAGTGCGCCCGAGCATAGAAGACAAGATGATCCGCCCGCAGGACCGCATTCCTGACGACGACCCAGGTCGGGGCATCAACGCCGCTGGTGACGTGATCCGATTCGCGGTGGGCCGCACCGACGGTGAACCCACAATGGAGGACCTCGACGCCCAGGTACGTCAGACGGTGAGCAAGCTCACCGACCGATACAACGCAGTGGCCCCTGCGCCGCGGCCGCGGCTGCTGCCGGTGTCAGTAGACATCAGTGATCTGCCTGGGGACCTTGACCAGGAGCGCTACGCCATCGGGGTGCGCGGGCGTGACTTGGCGCCCCTGGTGGTCGACTTCGCTGTGGACCCGCTGCTGGCGCTCTACGGTGATGATCGTCACGGTAAATCGACCTTTCTGGCCAATATGGTGCGCGCGGTGGCCGCCCGCCGTGGCGGCAGTTCTGCGGCCTCAATCATCGTGTTCGACAAGAGCCGAGGGCTTAGCGGGTTGACCCGCCATCTGATCGAACCCGATCCGAGAAACCCCGACGCGGTGTGCGATTTCTACGAAACGAACGTCGAGACCATGGCCGGGCGGATCAACGCAGTGGCCACCCTGCTCGACAGCCGCACACCGCCGGGTGATCTGAGCTGGGAGCAGAAGCGGGCCTGGAGCTTTGACGGTCCCCTGATTTATCTGTTCGTCGACGATTTGGACGCTATTCCGGCCCAGGTCACTGTGCACGCACCGGCGGCTGCCGGCGCGCCCCCGGTCAGCGACGCGGGCCGGCTGGTCGCGGTGTGGCAGCCGCTGATGCGCCACATCTCCAATGCTCGTGATGTTGGGCTGCGCATCGTGTGCACCCACCGGGCGGCCGGCGCGGGCCTGGCCGAGCTGAGTCCGAGCACTGTCACGGGGCAGCTCGCCGCCCAGAACGCCCAACGCATTCTGCTCTCAGCGCGCTCGACAAGCGAGAAGGTCGGTGGAGTGAAGTTCGAAGAGGGGCTTTCCCCAGGTCGGGGGTTTGTCCTAGCCCCCAATGACGACAATGCTGGCTACGCCCAGCTAGCCGCCCCTGACCCGGAGCTGGGACAGTAATGACAACCGTCTGTGCGCCGGCTGTGAGACTGCTAGCAGCGGATACTTAAAGGTGGCGCGTGTCATTACCTGTCGGTAACCTAGGCCGATCAGGTCACACCCAGCAAACCGTGACCGGGCCGGATAGCGGCGATGCGGGCACCCTCACCGAACAACGAGGACCAAGGAGATAAGGGTCGGGATCTCATGGCAGGACTTAACGTAATACCCGAAGCATTGGCTGCGGCATCAGCGCAGGTCGCTGCGCTGACCGGGCGTCTGATCGGCGTCAACGCCGCACACACCGCCGCGATGGGTTTGGTGATGCCTCCAGGGGCTGACCTCGCCTCGGTCAAGACCGCGGCGGCCCTGCAAGCCAAAGGCGTTGCTCATAGCGCGATGGCTGCGATGGGCAGTGCCGAATTGGGCGCTTCGGCAGCCGGTGTGGGCGAGGCCAGCGCCAGCTACGCCATCGGCGAGACTGAAGGCGCCGCTGTCTACACCGCCGCCGGCGGAGCGCTCTAAGGACCACCGTGCCCATCCCTGCTCCGCCTATCTGGCACGCCGCTCCCCCGGAGGTGCATTCAACGCTGCTCACCGCCGGGGCTACCCCTGCGGGCATCGTGGCCGCCGGTACGTCGTGGGCGACTCTGGCTGCCCAGTATGGGGCCGGGCTTGCGGAGTTAGAGGCGATTATGGGGCAGGTGCAAGCCACCTATCAGGGGCCCTCAGCTGAGGCGTTCATCGCCGCGCACATGCCGATGAAACTATGGTTGGGCGAGGTCATGGTCAAAGCCACCTTGGCCGCCACAGCGCACACAATGATCGCCGAGTCCTACGCGGGCGCAGTGGCGGTGATGCCCACGATGGCCGAGCTGATCACCAACCATGTGGTTCACGGTGTGCTGGTCTCCACGAACTTCTTCGGTGTGAACACCATTCCGATCGGCATGAATGAGGCCGACTATGTGCGGATGTGGAACCAAGCCGCTGACACAATGGCTGTCTACGACGGTGCTACTACCGCCTCGGTGGACTCGATCGTCGAAACTCCGCCCTCCCCGATCACTTTGATCCCCGGCGTCGGTGAAGCCGGCAACGCCGCGGCGAGCGCGGCCTCGGCGGCCACCACCGGCATGGCCGCCAACGGTGGGGTAATGCTCACTGGTGCAGAGATGTTGAGCAGCAAGCTGTTGGCCGGCAAAGCGGCCACCAGCCCGGCATCGCTGCTCAGCTACACCCCCGGAGCTCAAACCACCTCCGGCGGTGAAAGCGCAGCCAACCAGAGCAAGGAAGGCGCCCGCCAAACCGTCAAGCCGGAGAACATGGCCAACAATTTCATGCAGCAGGCCCAGTCGCTGGCCTCGGCCGCACCGCAAGCGGCGTCCTCGGCGATCCAAGGCCCCACTCAAATGTTGACCCAGGCACCGCAGATGCTGGCCTCAGCCCCACAACAGCTGTCCTCGCTGCTGGGCTCTTTCGGGAGCGGCTCCGAACTTGGCCAACAAGGCTTTGCCGGGCCGGTGGGATTCGCTGGCACTGGCGCTATTTCGGGCATCAACCCCGCCGGGATGACCAGCCTGGCCGGGGGCGCGTTAGGCAGCGGACCCTCTCGACCGCTGATGCCCTCCACCTGGGGTGCCACACCGGCGCCCTCGGCACCGCTGAGCGCGCAGGCGGTCAGCCCGCTGGCCGCGGGTATGCCGTCGGCTTCGGCAGGCGGCGGGGCCGCAGGGGGCGGGGCAATGATGGGTTCAGGTGCTCAGCGCCGGGGCAGCCAAGCAGCTCAGCAGGTCAATACCTATACCGACGACCTTGTCGATGACGACACCGAAGACGCCGACGCCGAGGGCGATGGGGGGATGTTCGCCATGGCCCGCTAACCGATGCCCCCTCATATTTCTGAAGGGTCGATATCTGAGAACTCAACTGAATTGATATGCACCACCTATCCCCTAGCCGGAAGGACTATCACCATGGGATTTCTTGACGCCAATGTTCCCCAAATGCACACCAGCTCCAGCAGCTTCGCAGACCAGGCAGCGCTGATGCGCAGCACGATTGCCCAAGCCGAAAGCACTGCGATGGAGGCCCAGGCGTACCACCAGGGCGAATCCTCGATCGCTTTCCAGTCCGCGCACGCCCGTTTCGCCGAGGCCGCGGCCAAGGCCAACGTCCTGTTGGACCAAGCGGGTCAAAACATCAACGAAGGCGGCACCAGCTACACCATCGGCGACCAGACTGGGGCTTCGGATATGAACACCGCCGCTGCAGCGGTTCCGACCGGAAACGTCTAAACAACCCTCGTCAAAGAACTATTCGCAGACAAGTTTTCACAGACTACAAAGGAGCGTTGATCGATGGCACAAGTTAAGTTCGTCTACCCGGCCATGCTGGGGACAGCCACAGCGATGGAAGGCCATAATGGCGCCTTGCGCAGTGTGGGAAGCGGCATTGCTGCCGAGCAGGGCGCGCTGGCCGCCGGCTGGGTTGGCGACACCGGCGGGAGCTTTCAGAGTTGGCAGTCACAGTGGAACACCGTTCTTGAGGAGTTGACGTCGTCGTATTCGTTGATGACCAAGTCTCATGAGCAAAACACCATGAACATGCTGGCCCGCGACCAGGCCGAGGGCGCCAAATGGATGGGCTGACCAGCTAGCTCAGACACAACATTGTGGGGCGTTCACCTGGCCAAGGTGAGCGCCCCACAACACGTTTACGAACGGCCCGGCACGAGCCAGCGACCGGACAGTGCGCCAGCCGACAAATGCCAAGCGCAGCACCGTACCTGAGCCCGCAGCACCGTTCCTAGACACTAGTGGCTCACGTTCGGCCAGACGATGCGGCGCTTTGGCGTACACGTACTGTACACGCAAGGTGTATGATTGGTGTATGGCGAAGGTGCGTACCAACATCGAAATCGAGGACCTCTACGTCGAGGCGATAAAGAACCGCTACGGAGTCCACACGAAGACCGAGGCCGTAGAGCTTGCACTGCGCCACCTGGCAGGCCAGCCGATGACGCGCGAGCAGGCACTGGCGATGCGGGGTGCGCACGCCATGGGGGAGGTTCCCGCCGATGCCGGTCCACGGGGTTCGGCGTGATCCTGGCCGACACCTCGGCGTGGATCGAATACGACCGCGCCACGGGTAGCAAAGCAGACCAGCGTATCGCCGAGTTGATCACCACCGACGGGCAGCTAATGGTCACCGAGCCGGTCATGATGGAGGTGCTGGCAGGCGCACGCAGTGACGCCGGTGAGGAAGATCTACGGCGCATGCTTCTGCGGTTCGATTTGGCGCGCTTCGATGTCGTCTCCGATTTCGAAGCCGCGACAAGAATCTATCGTCGCTGTCGACAAGCGGGTATCACCCCTCGCGGGATGATCGACTGCATGATCGCAGCCGTCGCCGACCGCCGCGCCCTCACATTGCTGGCCTGGGACGCTGACATGTTCCACGTCGCCAAGGTCATCGGAATCGAACTGGATACGGCATCGCTTCGCGCCTGACCCACGCACGCCGCCTACATTGCATGAGATGCGTCGACGGATGATCGGAGTTATGGGTGCTGGCGATACGCCACACTAAAGGCTTTGGCATGGGCTAGGCACCTGGGTGCGCTCATCGCGGGGCAAGGGTGGGTGCTGCTGTCCGGTGGCCGCAACCGCAAGATAGCCAAGATCAATCAACTTCAATCGCCGACCGTTGCTGCCTTTGCTTGTACCCGATTCGCCTTACCTGGACCTTGATCTTCTCCTTGGCGACGACCCTCTGCCGGTGGCTCTTGTACCTATACTGATGGAGCAGTCGTTCGGCGATTTCGTCGACCAGTTCGGGGTCCGTACCCTGTGAGCCTTCGGTATTCAGTTGCGTTGCGTATAAGAACGGCAAGAAGCTCACAAAAATCCACGAATTCTTCTGCCGTGCACCGAGATCGGCTGCCTGGCGAATCCACCCTGGCTCGCGAATGAAGAATAATAGCAATGCCGCGCTGGCGGCCTCGCCTGTGGGCAGCTCGGCCTCGTCGGCCAGGATTTCACCGAGTGTCCTCAGCAGCTTGCGGGAGGCCAGATGCCGTTCAATTTCGCCGGCGACGATGGCACATGGAATGATGTCGAAGATATCGCTGACCAGGCCGTCGTTGTTTTCGGCGAAGTCGGGATTGGTTGTGCGGAGGTCCTCGACTATGGCGCGGCGGAGATCTTGGAAATCGTGGTCCTCAGACATGTGTGCGATGAATTCGCCCCATCCGTTTAGCACGGCGCGTAGTAGCTTCTGCTTGACGTCCAGATCCTCGACTTCGTCGGAGTCGCGCAGGATCGCTGATGCGGACTCCAGCGCCATGGCTAAGCGCTGGACGTACGGGGTATCGGCAGTCGAGATTTCCGGGAAGGGTTCTCTGTCGGTGTCCGGCAGCGCATCCAGTTCGTCGACTGGGGCGTCGTTGCTTGGCGCTGTCTCACCGTCGGCGCCTTCTCGGCGGTCTTGCGCTGGCTCAGTGTCATCGCTGACCAAGAAGCGCGGCGCGTCCACTTCTGCGACAGGCTCCAAAGCCTTGGCTGCGCCGTGGTCCTTTGTCATCGTAGACAAGAAGTCGAGCATGCGATAAAGGAGTTGGCTGTCGGAGCGACGCATTCCTGCGTAATGGCGAAGGATCTTTGAGTACCGCAGGGGATCCAGTTGGAGAAATTCACAGAAAGCAGCGTCGCGATCCGCCCACCGTGCGGCCAGCAAGTGAAGGTAGCTAGACCTCACGAAGGACACCCCGGAAGGGTCAACTCGCAGTATGCGTGCCTTACGGAAGTATTGCAGCATCTCCGAAGGAGATTCCGACCATGAGAACCGGGAGGTGATTTCCTCGAGCCTCGCGACGACATCGGTTTCGGGTAGGTTCACCTGGCCACGCTCCGCGTACAGGTGGGCGACCGCTGACAGCGCCGTCAGACCTTGTTCGACACCGATGGCGTAGCGCGAGTCGACCGAGGGGTCTCCTCGTCCGAGTAACACGCTCAAGTATTGTTCAAGGACTCCCGTCAGTGACGGAGTTGAGACGATTTCCTCTCCCCTAAGCAGGATTTCGAGCAGGAGCTGGACGGTGAAGGGACTTCGGGGCAGGCGTTCGCTGCGCAGGATCGTGACGACGCGGTCTATCAGCCCGCTCGGCGCGAGCGGCGCGACGATTTGTGCCATAGCCGTGACATCGGCTTTGTTGACTTTCCCGACGTAGCGCACCCGTGGCTCGATATCCAAACCGCGTAGTATTTCAGCGGTGCGGCTTTCATCGCCAGGTCGACAACCTATGAAGGTGCACGCCGTGTTGCCCTCTTGTGCGATGTCGCATAGGGCGTTCTCCGATACCTTCGAAATGAACGGGTTGAAGTCGTCGAGGGCGATGATGTTGGGCGGGAGAGGGTCTCGTCTTCGTTCGATGACGTTTGACTCGATTGCTTGGCGACGGAGCAGATTGTCCAATGGGTTGCTTCCACGGGGAATGTCTTTGAAGTTCAGGTATAGAGGGCTCACAGCGTCTCTTGTCGACGACCCTTGCAATGCCAGCCAGCGCAAAGTCGTCGTCAACCCGGAATGCTCCTCCCCCACCACGATGACGACACCGGACCGGGAAGCCTCCTCAAACGGGTCCAGGCGTTTGGTGGTGGGGTCATCGTCTGATCGGCTCACGTACTCGGAGTGCGGGCTGGGGAGTAACACAGGGTCGACAAGAATCTCTGCCAACGATCTGCTGCTGTCTGTGCCGGAGACGGTCGGTTCGAGATTCAACTCGGCGGTGAGGTCGACAATGATGCGTTCCCGGGCCTCTGCCGGCACGTTCCGGGCTAGCCCTAAGTCATTGACTTTGCCCGCGGGGTAACAGGTTGGCAAATCCCCAATGAACGCCGGAAGTTCGCCATAGTCGAGCCCGTAGGCGATGGGGGTGATGTTTTGATCGCAGTGCAGCGCCTTAAGCGTGTCGAGCTCTTCTCGACGGCATAACCGGAAGTGCTCTACCGTAGACTTCCTGAACGTTTGGCGATGCCACTGGAGCAGTTGGCTGAAGTTCGGATCGTTGATACCAGAGCCGAATCCGATGTAGAGGAGCGACTCTGTGGCCGATAGTGCTTTCTGAAGCGCAGCCGATGTAGCGTCGGTCTCCAAGCTGGTGTAGTCGGTGGGGGTCAGCACAATCGAAGCTGGATCGGACCACAGGCCATGCAGGTGCACAATGGCGTCGGAGGAGCGGGTCACCGCGGCCTGGAAACCCGAAGGGTCGCTCCGGGTCACGCTGACTCGGCCGCTACGCTGCTCAATCAGATTGTCGTAGTTTGTGGTGAGGATTGGTGTGTGCAGGCTTACGATCGCGTCGATCCACCCCGGGTCGCGGACCTCAAGTTCTCCGATCGTGTCTCGGTACCAATTGGCCTGAGCTTGCTCCCCCGCGTTCGCGATGTAGCTACCGATCGCTTGAGCGCTGGATAGAAGAAGGGTCAGGTCAGATTCGCCTTCGGTGGCAATGTCCAGCAGGTCGGTGAGCTTCTTTTCCTTCTGCCTATCCAGCAATTGGTGATCACTCGCGAACTTAATGCCGCTGCGCAAGAAGCCTAGCCAGGTCGAACAGGGCGCGGCTTGGGTCGTTGCCGCTGATAGCCCCGCTCCGACTACTGTGACCACTCGACCCAACCGCAGCGCTTCGGCAAGCCGCTTCACCTCTTGGCTTTCATCCACCAGCAGATCGTACGTCGGCGGTGAGACAAGTTCAGCTATCGAATTGTTCTGGATTGACGCTCCTTGTCACTGACCCTCACGGCACGAGTACGATGCGAGCGCAGCGTAAGATGCCAAAGCCCTGCCAGTAACCGCTGCCGACATTCTGCTCAGCGTGAACTGCAACACCGCCCTGATCATCGCGACTACTGAGTCCCCCGATCGGGCCGTGCGCGACAGGAACATAGTTCTGTCTGCGTTGCTCGAACGAATGCGCCCCTGACTCGTTCAGTCGGGCAGAATTCGTAACGCCGCGACGAAGCCCGGCGACTTCGCACTTCGGCTGAGCGGACACCTCCGGTACCCCTTCAGCGCCGTCGCCACCCAAGAACGCGAGCGCGGCCTTCGACCGGGCGGCCTAGCGGCGGGCGATGTCGGCGAGCCGGGTGGAAAGCCGTTGGCGCCCTCGGGCAGTGGTGATGTCGAACAAGTTGGGGTGACCACCGTCTTGGGTGATCACCACCGTCGTTGCCGGTGCGGGCGCGGACTGCGGTCGGCGCAGCATTACCGTGATCGGGCCGCTGGCGGTTTCACGGCTGCCGTCGGTGACGACGATCGCACCGGCGGGCACGACGGCGGGGCGTATGGAGAACTGCTGGGTGGCACCGTGATTGGCCAGTGCCGCCCATTGCCCCGGGTTGGCGGTATCCACTGCTACCGGCAGACCCGAAAGAGCCAGCCGCGAGACGATGCCCACCTGGAACTGGCGAGTACCGGTTACGGTGATGCGCACCGGCTCCGGCGAAGCCAGGCCGAGGTAGACCGGTTGGCGCTGAGAGGTGAATCCGATCGGGACACCGGCGGCAGTGGTCGGCCAACGCAGCGCCTCGAGGTCGGTGCACATGATCTCGGTGGCCGGAAGATCCACGCAGGCCCCGCGGTCAAAACCTGTCGCGGTCAGTGCCGGTGCGACGTGGCGGTGCAGTCCATGAAACCCGTCGAGCCCAGGCAACGGGTGCCGAATTGGTTGGGTACTGGTCAAGGTGCCCACACAGGCCTCGATTAGAGCGTGCTGGTGGCCCTGTGGTCGCACGATCAGTGTCACCCATGTGGATTTGGTGCCCAGTGAGGGAAGTGCTTCGAGGACTTCGGCCAGGGCGTGTGGTCGCACTGCGTAGATAGCGCGGAACCCATCGGAATGTTCAGTGGCCGTCCAGGTTTCCTGACGCACAGCGCTTGTGGGAGCCACGAACTGCGGCAACTGTTGCTTGGAGTCGGTGAGGGTGGCCAGCCAGCCACGTTCGCGCAGCTCGGCGACCAGGCGGCGCGCGGTGGTATCTGAGAGGCCGGCTCGCTGGGCAACTCCGTCATCGGTTGCGGGGTCAGCGGCGGGTTGACCCATCGTGGTTTGGCGGGCGGTGAGCGCGGCGACGTTGCTGTGTGCGCGCAGGGTGTAGGTCAGCCAGGTGTCGCGGTGCTGGGGTGTGCGGCCGGAAAGGAGCGCAGCGGAATCGGCGCGCAGCCCGCTCGCCGGTGGGGTTCTGGTGGCTGAGGTGATGGCCAGTTCGTCTGCGCGTACCCCGTATCGGTGCAGCCATCCGGTGATGAATTTCCAGGGCAGTTGGTCGGCGGTGTCCTCGGGTGTGGTCAGCGCGTGTGGCCGCGGCCGGAGGTGGATGACGATCTTGGCTTCCAGGGCGGTGTCAGTCTCGGCCGAGCGTGCGCCGGTCGAGCGGTCCTGGTGGCTGCGTGCGGGTTCGGGTCCGCGGGTGCGTCGGTGTCGGTTGTATCGGGCCATAGGTGCCCACCGGCGCACGGTGGTCGATATGTGCTGGCCGTGCCAGGAGCCTAGGAAGGTTAGGAGCAGGGCGCCGGTGGCCGCGTAGTGCCACCACTGCGGAGGTTGGCCCGGTGGCAGCAGTACAGCCCAGCCCAGCAGCAGCAGCGAGGCCAGCACGGTGAGTCGCTGCCAGGTGGGCAGGGCTGGTGCCAGTCGTGGTTGATCAGCTGTTGTTGCCACGGCGTCTTCCAATGGCGGCCACGGTGATCACCGCGGCTGCGATGGCCAGGATGCCGGCGCCGAAGGCGATCATGCGGGGCAATCGATTGTCCGGCGGCGGCGGTGCGGGTGGTTCGACGCGCACGACCGGCATGGTCGCAGGTAGCTGCTGGCCTTCGGGGATGTCCCATGTCAGGGCCGCCGCTGGATCAATGACCCCGGCGCCGACCAGGTTTGACGGTGCGCGTGCCCCGTTGTGTGCTGAGGAGACGATTCGGTTGATGATCTGGCGGGCGCTGAGGTCGGGAAAAGTTGAGCGCAGCAGGGCGGCCACACCGGAGACGTAGGCCGCAGCGAAGCTGGTGCCGTTGATGGGTACCAGCGGTTCCTTGTCCGAGGGTTGGCCGTTGACTAGTCCGGAGTCTGGGGCGTTGCCCAAAGAAACGATGTGTTCCCCGGGGGCGGCGATGCCCACCCAGGGGCCGGCCATGGTGAAGTTCGAGGGCTGGCCTTGTGGGGTCAGTGCGGCCACCGACAAGACATAGGGCTGCCAGTAGGACGGGGTGGAGATTGTGGTCGCCCCGGCCCAGTTGCGGGGATCTTGGGGGTTATTGGGATCCATCAGTGGGTTACTGCGACAGTTGTTTTCGCTGTTGTTCCCGGCCGCGGCCACTACCACGATGTCTTTGTCGATCATCGCGTAACGCAGCGCTGCCCCCAGAGCAGCCTGGTCGACTTGTTTGTATTCGGCGATGCAGTTGGTGACCGAAATGTTGATAACTCGCACAAAGGGGATGTCGGCGGCGTGGCGCACGGCGCGCGCCAAAGTGGCTACGCTGCCGGCGGTCTTGGCTTTCTGGGGGTCATCGCCGGAGGGTTGCTTGGGTGCCCAGTGCAGCGAGGTTTGCCGGATGGAGACCAGCCCTGCCTCGGGGGCGACGCCGGAAAACCCATCATCGGCGGGTTGTCCGGCGATGATGCCGGCGACTACGGTGCCGTGGCCGTCACAATCAACGAGGCCCTCGGCGGCGGGGTCGATGTAGTCACCGCCGGGCTGGAGGGTGGGCAGGCGTGGTTGCGGGCTGACCCCGGAGTCGATGACAGCCACCGCTACTCCCCTGCCGCGCGAAATCTTCCACGCTGCGGGAAGGTTGAGCATTTCTTGGCTGGGCGGCACTGCTGCGGGGTCAAAACCTGGCAGTGCGCCGTTGAAGGTGCAGTCGGAGTTCTTGCGCATCGGCTGTTCAGGTGAGGGTGGGCCATCCGGTGGAAGTGCGGCGGGATCGACGGTGGGAGGAGTCAATGCCCCCGCTAGTGGCGCGGGGGCGCTCAACAGCAGCAGGGACAGCGCCGCGGTGAGGGCTCCCAGTTGTCGGATCATGTCAGGATCGCCAGGTTGCGTAGGAAGCTGACCAGCCCAACCAGCCAGAACATCGCCGGCACGATCGTGATCAGCAAGGTGTTTTCAAACAAATCCAGGTAGCGCAGTTTGGGGATGCTCAAGGGGCCAGGTTTGAGTGCTGCGGCCAGCAGCAGCAGCACGATTAGCCCCACCAGTGTCGCGGCGGCATACAACTGGGCGGCCAAATGTCCGGTGGCAGTGAAGGCGATGGTCAGTGCCGCAACGGTCAGAAAGGGTGTGGACAAAAACCACGTCGCTGGGATCGCTGAGTCCCAGATCCGCATTCGCAGCACGGTGACGGTGATGGTGGCCAGCATGAGCCACCACGCCAGCAGCGAGGGCTGGGCGGGCAACCACACCACCAGTACCGATCCGATGACGGCCAGCAATACCGAGGCTGCGATGCAGCCGTTTTGGTACGAGGCGCTGATAGCGGTCTTGCGGGGCAAGGCCTCGATTTCGGCGAGCGGGCTAGGTGCTGGGGTGGGCTCTCCCGGTGCGGGCACGTTAGGCAAGGGGAATTTGGCCCACGCCGCCGAGGCGGTCGGTGCGTTGAGCGCTATCAGTAGGGAAAAGGCGAACACCCCGCAGCCCAATGACAGATACGGCAGATGCCAGAGGATACGCACGGCCGCGGCCAGGGCGGTGACAGCGCTGATCATGATGATAGTGGTGTGTGTGGCGATGAAAGAGTCGGTCAGCGACAGCATCAGCAGCGACCAAGCGATCAGACCTGCTGCGGCCAGGAATATCCGCGGCGCCGCGCCGTCGCCGGGCAGTGCCGCTATGAGCGCTAGGGCCAGAAAGGCGTTGGTAGCCAGCCCCATTCGGGCTGCGGCGGTGCTATGGGTGCGCCGGTGCAGCAGCACGGTCGTGGCGATGAACACCGCGGCGAGCACGCCCAGCGCTGCCGCCGACCACCAGTGGTAGCCGCGCCGCCACCCGTCGAGGGCCAATCCGGCGATCAGCGCCGCGCTGCTGAGCACGATGACCTGGGCCACCACGGGCAGCAACTCGTGGGTGAAACCCTTGAACTGGCTGGCCGAGTGGATCGCTGCGGCATCGGCGATGTCCTCGACCACCGGCGGCGCGGTCGGCCCGGGCGGCAGCTTGCATAAAATCAGTTGCTCACCGTCTTTGACCCCGAGAGTTTCCAGAGTGGCGTCCAGGCTGAACGGCGTACCGCCCAGGGGCGCTAGCGAATACGGTTGCAAACCGATATCGAGGTCCTCGGGGGCCAACTCGTCGTCGTCACGTCCAGAGGCCAACGTGCTCCGAATCCGCGGAATGAGTTCACGGATGGAAAGCGTGGTCGGCAGAGCCATGTCGGTGTTCGCGGCATCCCCAGCGATTGCTACCCGGATGTTGGTGTCATCGCCGATGATCGCTACGCGGACTTGACCGGTGGCAGCGGCAGGATCCATCCTCAGTAGCTCCCCAAATCGTCGCCGCGGCCATGACGGTGCCGCGCCGGATAGTACCGAGCGATCGAGCCGGCCAACGCCATAGCCGCTTTGCGTGTCTTCTTCCCCATCCGATCGAAAGCGATGAAATCGCCCTCGTCGATGTGTTTGTCGAAGGGCATCGCGATCACCTCATCGATCCCCTGGCCCCGGAACTTGGATTCAGCGAGGTCGACGTCGCTGGCCTTGGATGGCCCGCGGGTGGAGTTGAGCACCACCACGGTGCGCGGCAGTAGCCGCCCGAAACCGTGGGCCTGAAGCCAGGACAACGTTTTCCAGGCTGCGCGCGAGCCCGGACGGTCGTTGGAAGCCACCACCACAAGGCAGTTGAGGTGTTTTGCGATGGTGGGAAACAGCGGAGAGGTGATTGAGGTCCCGCAGTCGAGCAGGATCACGTTGTAATGCGTGCGCAGTATTGACATCGCCTGATCGAAGTCGCGGCCAGTCAGACGGTAGGAAGACCGCGGATCATTCTGCGAGGAAAGGATTTCGAGCCGGTCCTTATTCTGTGTGGTGAACACCCGCACGTTGGCGTAGCTGCCTGCGTCGTGCAAAGCAGCCAGCGCCTCAATGTTGGCCTTGGGCCCGCCGGGGTCTTCAAAGCGGGACTCTGCGTCCCCCAGGTCAGTGTCGACGTCAACCACGATCACCCGATCGCCGCGGTTTCGGGCGATCGCATTGCCCGCTGTCACCGACATCGAGGTTTTGCCGACCCCACCTTTGGAACTCACGAAGCCGACGACGTAGACATCGAGCAGCGAGGCGGTGATGCGCCGCAGCTGTTCGTGTTGGCTGAGTTGTTTGGCGCTGGGGCGGGGCTGAATTCGGCCAAAGGTTGCCTTGTTGACCGCTTTGCGCCAGCCGGTCAGTTCGATGCTGCGCTGCGAAGAGGGCCGGTCGGCGTCGTCCCTGCCGCCCACGGCGAACGGATCACCGCCGGCACCGAATTCGCTGTCGAAGCGCGAAACCTGCGGTTGGGCATTGGGGGCAGGCCACGACGGCGAGGCCGTGGCGCCCTCAGCGGAGGAGTCGAAGAAATCGCCGACGCCGGGATCTTGGCCCTGAGCGCGCAAGGCCGCGATCTGAGAGGTTGACAGGATCGCGGTGCGCTCACTGGGCTCGTGCTGGGCGTCTCGGCGCGGACGGTCAGCCAGCAGCCCAGAAGGCTGACGGGTCGGCGGCTGCTGGTGGCTGGGCGGGCGAGAGGCAGGCTGGGCAGATGTGGGGTCGTTGGCGGCCGCGGTCTGCGCCGGCAGAGCCTGGCCGTATCCACTAGCTTCCGGGGAGGCTGTCGGGGTACTCCAATTCGGTGACGACACTGCATGCTGCTGAGCGCCGGTGTCGGTTGCCGCAGTCGTCTCAGGTGGTGGGCCATCGGTAGCGTGCTCGTGCTCGCCTGAAAGCTCGGGGGCAGATTCATCGGCAGGTCCGAAAAAATCAGGTGGTGGTGTAGTCATCGTCGCTTTTCCCCTTCGCGGGCTTGTAGGTCAGATTTCGAAGTTCTCTTCGGGAAACCAAGTGCCCGAGGGCAATCGGTCGGTCAGATCGCGTACCGCCATGGCCACGGCGAACGGGTCGGCCGCGGTGAACACCGAGGTGCCGCCCTCGCGCGGCTCCCCTGCTGGTGGGCTGACCAACAGCGTGCCCACCTCAGTGCTGATGACATTGACACTGACATCAGTCTGTTGGCGGGCGCCGTTGGTTGCTTCATGGGCAGTGACCTCGACGTTGACACGCGCACCGGTGCGGGCCATCTCCATGATTTCAGCGTCGCGTTCGGGAACGCCGAGCTCGGTCAGGGTTTCGACGATGTCGGCCCCGCGGCCGATGCGTTCGTCGATTTGTTTACCGACGTCCATGGGCAGGGAGAATTCGGTGAAGGCCGCCGGCGTGTGATCTGGGGGTAGGCCCGCGCAGATGACCGGCACGACGGCTTCACTGTGGGTCAGCTGCAGCGGGGTGAAGGTCACCAGCTGCGCGTAGCGCAATGCCGCCACGGCCTCAGTGCTCGATGAGGTGCGGGCCAGCACGCCGCGTAGCACTTGATCGGGGTCCTCGCCGACGACGGTGAGCCATTCCAGCCACTGAGTGGCTTGGCAAACGGTGCGCACCGCTTCAGCGACGGAGGGTTGTACTTGCCCTTGGTCGTCGATGACACCGGCGTCGGTGAGCTCAGCAAGGCAGCGCCCCTGAAACGATTTCTCCTCGTCGGGATCGGCGAAAGGTGCGGTGATCGCCAACTTCCAGGGGTAGGCGCCGGCGTGCAGATAGCTGGCCAGAAACCATGCCTGCTGTGCAGTGATCTCAACTGCTTGGAATCTAGCCATCGCCGTCACCTGCGCCAGGCTTGGGCGGGTCGGCGTCTTCCAGATCACCGAGAACCGGCTCCAACGCGCGCTCAACGATCAGAGACATCGAGGTGCCCCACCGCCGCTCCTGGGCCCGCAGGCGTTTCAAGGTGATTCTTCGCAGCCGCAGCGTCGTGGCGACCTTTTCATCCGATGTCCGTAGACGCTCTGAGAGCTCCTGTATGAGGGCATCGCCGACACCTCCTGACCCTGTGGCCATCGTTTGCACCCCTTTCCTGGGCTGTGCTGGGCTTATTCCCGGGCGCGGTGGCAGTAGAGCACACAACCTGGACACCCACCAGAGATGCCGGTATCCAGTCAGCTGGTAGGTCACGCAGGGGGAAGCGTGCACAGCCGTATGACTCCAGTGTGCACCGCAGCACGAAGCGCGGCTTCGCATTGTGAGGCACACCACGAGGGCATATGCGGCGCATACGGAGGTATGCGCGGCATATGCGGGTAAGCGACCTCGGCGGCGCACCGGCCCCTCCCCCACGCCCCCATGGGCGCCAGTCATGGCCCCCGCGGTAAACGCCGGGCGCCGGAACGACTAGACCCGGCAACCAGCCGGAGATGACAGCGGCGGTTCACTGTTTCGCACAGACCGATACCCCATATGGGGGCCTATAGGTAATTAGTGTCTATAGGGGGATTATTCGTCGGTCGGCACGACGCGAGGCGCGAACGGATCGCCCTGGTTGAAATCCTGCTCAAGTCGCTCACAGAGGTCGAGGATCGCTTTGCGGATGAACTTCTGTTGTTGACCGATCCCGGTGTGGGGCTGAGTCCAGGTGATGGTGTTGACCATCCGCTCCTTGAGGTCCTCAGGTAAGGACAGCAAAATGTCCTTTGAGCCAACGAGGTGCTTGTTGGGTGTCTGCTGGGCCGCGGCTGTCTTGGCGGCCCCTCCCCTGGTCCGAGTGGCTGCGCTTCTCCCCCGCGACTGGCCGCCCGCACCGCTAGGCGGGCGTGGCTGCTGCGTTGTCGCTGCCGCCCCGGTTGGAGCTGAGAGTTGTTCGGTGGACTGCTCTGCGGTCGTCGGCGGGGACGGCTGGGAGGTCTGCGCGGATTGAGTGTTTGGCGCCGCCGCCTGGTCGGCGTTTGCTTCCTGGCCGGCGCCTGCTTCCGCGCCTTGGCCGATGGAGCTTCGGCGGCGCCGGGCCGTTGGGAATTCTGGCTTGGGGATGGCGCTGGTCATGCGGGAGTCCTTGCTAGGTGATCGATGCCGTCCACGATGTCGGCGAAATTGGTGGCCATATTGCGCAGGCGCGCGTTGGGTCGCCGGTGTTCGTCGATCCCCATGCCTACGACGCTGAGGCGGGCAAGATCGGCTGTGAGGGGAATGGGATCACCCAGAATCGGTACTCCGTCCTCGGCAGCCAGTTCGACGATCTTGGCCGTGTACTCCTCGTGATCGGTGCGCCGGTAGTCGACGCGGTTGATCACCCACCCCCCTACCGGGAGGGTCTTGCCGAGATACTCCTCGAGCTCATCGACTGCCCGCATGATGCAATCGGCGCCTCGGATGGCCGGTACCTCGGGCTCAAGAATCAGGACGAGGCTGTCGGCGGCTATCAGCGCGTTTCGGGTAATGAGGTCGGTTGCGGGCCGGGTGTCGATGAACACGTGATCCCAGCGGTCCTTGCAGGGTCGCAGGGCGCGGTCCAATGAGTGCTCGGCGCCGGGTTTGCCAAAGAGGGCGTCTTGGACGGCTTGGAGCTCGTCAAAACCTGAGGGAAGAAGTTCTATCCCGGGGCGACGAGTCGGAATGATCGCGCTCTCGATCGGGGCGGCGGTTTGGCGGTCGAGTACATCGGCCAGCGTCACCGGTGGCGGTGCTTCGGCGGTGTATGCAGTGATTTGCGAGGTGACGTTTCCCTGTGGGTCGGTGTCCACTAGCAGAACCCGGGCCCCGGCGGCGGCCGCGGCATGTGCGCAACCCAGGGTGACCAGGGTCTTTCCGACTCCGCCCTTCAAATTGGCGAAGACCGTAATGCTCATGAGCCCACTCTTTCCTAGCTGTTTGCCTGGCGTGAAGAACTGTATTTCGTAATGTGAGCAAAGCCCTGCTGGTGTTAGTGAATGTTCGATAACACTCGGGTATCTTTACTTCCCCTACCGCAGCTAGCAGTACCTTAGCTAAGTATAGCTAATGTAAGTAGAGCCTATCTAAGATGAGATACCGTTGTATTGGCCTATCTTAGCTTATATTAGTGCCCATATGGGGATGGCTGGGGGACGAGGGCTGCCGACCCGGGCTCGCGGCCAAACCCCTAGCCTCACCGGACACTGGGTCGCCCCGCCCCAAAACGCGCCCACGGCCCCCATTAGCGCGGGCCTTGCCCGCCGTGTCCCTTGCAGCCCCGATAGTGGACAGTGCAGCACACCGCCAGGGATAAGGAATCAATGTCGTCCACCACCATCACCTTCGGCACTGAGCGCGGTGTGGTCTCCTACACCGCGCTGGATCGCCGCGGGTCCAGTGACGGCCGCGGAGGTGTCGCTGGCGGGCTCATCGGCGGTGAACCTGCGCTGGTTGCCATCGTTCAGCAGATCCTTGCGGGCAATCTGCCCACGCGTGTGCGGCTGGCTGACCCCGACCTCGACTACGTCTTCACCGCAGGGCGTGACACCCCGGCCGACGTTGCCGCCGCGATGCTCGCGGCCGGAAACGGCAAGGGCCGGCTCTCTGACACCGGCTGGGAGGCCCTGGATGCTGCCATGGCCGCCCGCGATGCCCGCCCCGGGCCCGATGGCCAATAATCACACCCACAAGCATCACTTGTGGGTGTCGTAGGCGGTGGCTAGCATCCCCGGGCATGCCCACCTCGAGCCAGACGCAGGCCAGCCGGTGAGCTCGACCGATCCCACCGTGGCCCTCATTCAGGCAGCGGCGGCACAAGATGGCCAACCGTTAGCCGCCCGGGTTGCTCAATCGTCTCTGGAAGCCGCGGTAGACACCTGGCTAGGCCGGGTTGCCGGCCGCACGGCAAGCGCACCAGAACGCGCGCGACTAGTCAGGGCCGTCGAGCTGGGGGAGGCCACCGAAACCAAAGAGGTCCAACTCACCCGTGCTGCTCTCCTGCGCAAGGCCGGTCTTGACGAGCGTGCAGCCGCGGCCGCGGCCATCGCCGCTGGAGCCAGCTACACCGTGGTCGGGGCAGTGTTGGGCATGACCCAGCAGGGGGCCAGCGCGCGGTTCGGCCCCTACGTCGCCGATCAGGCCAACTCATGAGCGCTCTGGACAGCCATGTGGTGATCGCTGCGGCGGCGGGAACATTCACTGTCGCGGGGGAGAAGCTGACCGGTCCGGTTGATTCGGTGGACAAGCTGGGCACCTTGATTGCGTGGGCACACGAGCGCGGCGGTCTGCAGCCGGTCGGTTCGGCAGCCCAAGACACAGCCATCGCGGGGCGGCTGTGGCTCGTCGGTGCTGGCTGTGAGCAGCTCCTGGGCCCGCTGGGTGAGACCGCTGATCTTCGGGAACCGATCAGCCACGTTTTGGCGCCGCTGGTCGCAGGTGGCTGGGAACTGCGTCCGGGACCTTCCTCGGGGGTCACGGTGGCCCGCGGCCGCGGGAAAGCGCGACTGGAGGTGCAGATCCTCGCCGAGCCGGACCCGTGGCTAGCTGGTGGCAGCTCCGAAACAGCCGAGGATGTCAAGGAGCTCGGGCGGCGTCTGTCGCGGTGGCATGCGGCGATCGGGGTGCTGCCGGAGGCCAGCGGCCCCGGATCCGGGGCGGTCCTTGCCGAGCACATCATGGCCGTGCGCGAGCGCGGCGCCGTGGTGGACACCCCCGCGGTGCTGCCGTCCCGGGTGCGCCCTGAGAGGCGAATCCAGCCGTCGTGGTGCGCTAGCGCCGAGGCGGTTGAGGAGGCGTTCGAGGCCTCCGGCGAATTGGCCCGCCTGACCCAACAGTGCCCCCAGCTGGCTTCGGCGGGGATGGTGATGCTCGGGCACGGAACCCCTGAGGTGCTCGACGCCGCTGCCGCGGTCGCGGCGGCATCGTCGTCGAAGCGGCCCTTCGGGTTGTGGCGGGTAAGTCTGCCGGCGGCCACTGCGCTCACACTTCCGGCGAGGCTGCCGTTTCCGCATCCGCTGATGTGCGCTCAGGAGCCCACACCGGCGTGGGTTACCACAGAAGACCTTGTTGGGCTGACCAAAGCGGTCCGCGACGGCGGCGCTGCAGTATCTATCGGCCAGCTCGCGGTTGAAGAAGCGATCGTCTGGCCCCAGCAGAGCCGGGTGCTAGAAGCCTGGGCCAAGCGGATGCGGGAGGCGCGAGAGGCATTCGCCCAGGACGCAGCGCTGCAAGAGCTCGTGGAATCAGCTGCCGCCGAATACATTACGGGCCTGGGGGAGGGCAGCGTCTTCGGAGCGGAATCCCGCCACCATCAGCCGGCCTGGGCCGCAGCGATCTCCTCCCACATCCGTTTCCGCGGGCGCCGCAAGGCCATGAGGATTTCGCGCGAATACCGGCTGTGGCCCCTCTACGCCGAGGAGGGGACCACGATCTATGCCCCAGGGCGTGAGGAAACCACCGGCGCGGTCATCGACTTGTCCGACACCGACACCACCCGGCTCGGGCGCCTCGTAACCACCACCAGTGTGCCTCTACGCGATGAAACGGTACTGGCGGTGCTGCTGGCCGAGTCCGACGCCGAAGTCGCCGAGGCATTGACCTCGGCAGTGGGCCTGGCCAGCGCGGCATCCCTACTGCCAGAACACAACCCGGCTGCTGCTGGCGAGGACGCCAACGGCACTGGCCCACCGGCCACCGGAACCGGGGGCGCCACAGAATCGGTCACCGATGCAGCCGGAGACCAGGGGCGGCGGCCATCATCGCCGGCGGCCGCAGATGGGCAGTCCACACCGGTGCGGGCGCGGGGGAGCAGCAGGTCCAAGAAGCCCTCCGGTGGCACGCTGGCCGCGGTGTTGCACACCGATGGACTGTGGTTACCCGACGGATCCTGCGTGCAGCTCACCAAGCCGATCACCCATCTGGGCCAGGTCGCGGCATTGGCCCTTGAGCACAAACTGGGCTACCAACTGACCACCAACTATGCTGAGCCGGGACAAATCTGGATCACCGCGGCGGCGTGTCAACAATTCGGTATCGACGTCTCAGCCATCGAAAAATATGACGCTGTCGCGTCGTTGCGCAGGATCACCGAGGGTATTGACTTCGTGGCTTTGGCCGCCGCGCAAGGCTGGCGGATCGCTGCAGGCGAGGACAACACCCCGCGAATGGGCGCCTGGACCCGGGTGTACCGCGACGACAAAGACAAGGTCGGTGTGCTGGTCGCGCTGATTCCGGGCATGGGTTCAGAGGCCGATATGCCGGTGTTGGCCGGCGAGCCGACACCGGCCCAAATCGCGCGTCGAGTACAACTATTCGCCGACGCGCTGGGTTTCCCCTGGAAAGTGGGGGCAGGCACGACGGCCATCGATTTGATGCTGCACAGCAGGCCCAAGACCTATTCCTGGCAGCAGTGGAAAGAGGTGGTGTTCGCCCCGTCGACCCATGAGGCCCCCTACAGCCTTCCCGACGTCGAGCGTGACTACAACTGGACTCGCAAGCCCACCACCGATGAGCTCGCCTGCGCCTACGTGCACGCCTACGACCGCGGCGCCTCCTATCCGGCGGCGATTGCTGGGTTGGAGCTACCGATCGGAGCACCCACACACCACAGCGATGGTGCAACATTCGACAAGAAAACCCCCGGGTACTGGCTGATTGACGTGCCCGAGCAGGGTGATTGGCGGTTGCCGTATCTGCTGAACCCGACAAGCATCAACTTCACCGGGCCCAAATGGACCACCACGCCCCGGCTTGAGCGGGCGATCGCGCTGGGCTACGAGCCCAAGATCCACGAGGCGTGGATCTGGGAAGAGCACGGCCGGGTCCTCAATGGGTGGTATGAGCGGCTGCGCGACGCCAGCGTTTCACTAGATATCGGTGACCCAGATGCGTTGGCCGCGCGCCAACAAACCAAAGTGGTGCGCACCCGCGGTATCGGCCTGCTGGGCTCGGAAACCTATCTGAAGGGCAGCACCGGCTACAGCCCGGAGCGCCGATTCCACATCATGGCCAAGGCCAACGCCAACATCGTCTACCTGTGCAACGAGATCGGACAACGCACCGACCGCTGGCCGGTCGCGGTACACACCGACACCGTGCTCTACGTCTCCGACATCGCCGACCCCATTGCCGCCTGGCCAGGGGATCCAGCCAAGCTGGGCACCGGGTTCGGACAGTACAAACCCGAGGGCTCAGCACTACTGAGTGACCACGGCAAGTACCTCGACGGCGGGGCCTACCGGGGCAAGGGCTCCCTGACCGACCCCCAAGACTGGCCCGAAGTAGCCCAGGGCGCCCAAGCGGCAAGGACATAACCGATGGCAGGCAACCGGCGCCGACGCGCGCGAAACATCACCAGCCGCGATCTGGCCGACTACGGCAACCCGTCCTCGGGCGAGGTTGACATCAACGCTGCCGCGGCCGGCCTGGGCGTGCCCGCATCACGCATCAGTGCGGCTCTGGGCAGGGCGAGGTCGGCGCTGACCAACACATTCTTGCGAGGGGTTTCAGGGCGCCAAGGCGCCGACAGCACCGGCGCCGGCGGCCCACGCGGGTTATTGCAGGCCGCGTTCGGGCGCGGTCCGCGCGGCGGCGCGGTCGACGCCAAGGCAGCAGCCCAACAATTGGGGGTTTCACAGGCCACCGTGCGGCGGTGGGCCAGGGGAACCCAGCGCCCAACGGCCGATCACGGCAAGGCGCTGGCCACTGCGGCTCGGCGGGTGACATCGACCAAAGCCGGGCGGCGCTCGCTGACCGCGGATTTGCGGGGCAGCGCCAAAGGCATCGATGCGCTGAAAAACGGTGCCCCAGTGTGGGTCAGCGGGTTCCAAGGCCCCTCAAAAGACCAGGCGACCAAGGACGACTACTGCCGGGAACGCAAGGTGGCGCTGCGGCCAGGACCCGAAGACATCGCCGCCATGCTGGCAGCCTACGAAGACGGCGGCGAGCGGGGCCTTCACCAGTGGCTCACCGACTGGGCCAACACCGGTGATAACTACCTGCCCGGCTGGGAATTCCTCACTATCGACGACTTGCGGATCGGTGACCGGTGAGCGCCGAGCATCCGCTCGTGGCGCCGTTCAAGGGGCCGCGATGGACCCGAAAACGTTTGGTGACCATGCTCATCGACTGCTATGGACCCAGCCCCCGCGGGGCGGTCAACGTCTCCGGCGTCGCCGACTACCTCAACGTATCGACCTCCACAGTGCGGCGCTGGCTAGCCGGGGGAGAGGCCGCCAACCGGCGTCACCCACCGATCCCCAGCCGGCGACTTTCCCAACTACAGTGCGGCCCCGCCGATGTCGAACGCAGAAGCGAGCATCAGTACAGGTACGCCTTGGCCGCCATCTCCGATATCGCCGCCGGGAAATTGGTGATCCCGTACTGGCGTGAGCGTGGCTGGCTGGCAGAACACACCGTGGCCATCCTCGAACTGCGCCGGCAGCCCTGGTATCAAATTGCTTTCACCAAAACAAAGTCGAAACAAGAGTTACTCAAGCGCGGCGCAATCGTCGACAGCATCGTGGTACCCACACAATTTCACGCACGAGTGCTGGTCCACACGGTCATGCTCGCGCTGCACGCCTGGAGAGTGCACCCAGCCCCGCCCCGCCTGCGCATCGGAAGAACCCAAGTGTGGATGAACGACGCCCCACCGGTTGACCTCAAAGCCGTGGCCGCGACCTGGGGCTGACCGCCGCAAGACCACAAGCAGGAGGGGTGACACCGTGTGGATCGCGTTGATGCGACGGACAACCCCGTCGAGCTATGTTCCTATCGAACTACGGGGCCCTGCAGGCGCTGAAGAGCCTGCCGAGCAAGAAGCAGGCAACTGCTGGCGAGTCAGTTTGACTGGTGCGTCCTGAGTCCCGGGCAGATGCAGTCATTGACATGCCCGAGTTCGGGTAGATCGAGCGCATGGCAGGTGCCCTGCTCATCATGTTCATTGACAGGGCAGCCGCAGGCCAGGCAATAGTAGCTGTCGTCCGGCGTGGTCATAGCTTCCATAGTGCGCGGTTAGGCGGCCTTGTGTCTCTTGGGGGCTTAGGGTACGTGACTTGCCTGGTCAGGACTAGGTTCGGTTTGCCCCGGCAGGCCTCAACTAACAGCATCAGGGACATCGGCCACGCCGTCGCGGACATTAATGCCGCGATTACCGAACACCGGCGGTGACTGGCGGCGGCTCCGAGTTCTCGGCGCATCGGCCTGATTGACTAACGCAGCGCTGGGTGAAGAGGGGTTGGGTGAGATGCTGCGTGCATGGCTGGGCGCGCCCCTTAGTCGTCGTCATCGCAATGAAAGTCGCACCCATACAGCAGTCGGCGACGAGTAATCGGATTGATGCGGCAACCACACGGCTGCTCACCCCATCGCCTAACCCACCACCAGTCGTAGGAGTGCACGCCGGCCAGCGCCCAACGCTCGTCCCGCGGCAAGTTGATGGTTCTGGTCTTGCCTGTGAACACGTTCTCCACGACCCAGCGGCCCGCGAATAGAAGCCGGACACGGTAGACGAGACTCACACCCCTCACCTCCCGGATAGCTGTCGTCTCGGAGAGAATGCCATCGCGTCGCCGGTCGGCGGGGCCGGGGAAGCATTATCTACCCCCCGGGCGCCGCCGCCGCGAGGGACCGGGCGTGGGGCAATCACGTCCGGGCACCTGACAGAAACCCTGCCATTATCCACCGACAAGTCGGCGGGACCAACGGGTTAATTCACGGTCGTCACCGTCCACCTCCCGATCCGGGTATCGGCGCGGACAGCGAGGTACTCGGGGGCCATCCCTTCAAACTTCCTGGCGGCGCGCCTGAGTCAGCCCGTCAATGGCGGGAATCTGGGACCATCGACTAGTCGTTGTCCGCAGGGACCTGTCACCCGCCCACGCCATGGTGGTAGGCATGCCCGGCCCAGATGAAGTCTGCGCGTGCCCCAAGCGGCATTACCGGACCAGCCGTGCTGACGGACGTTGCGATCAGCCGCCGCTCTGGATGGACGATCCGGAGGATCAGATGCCCCGCAAGTACACGGACTGCGGTTGCTGCATGGCCGACTGTCCCGACGTACACGCCGAGCGGACGATACGAGCCATAGGCAAGGCGGCGGTCGGCTGAGGAGTACGTCGCGACACTGCCCATGGCCGAGCAAGACCAGCTGCGGGCGAAGGCAGCAGCCGGCGGCAGTATTGCCGCGGCTGTAGGAAATTGCCGCGGCTGTAGGAATTCGTCTGACGGGCCCTAGCGTTACCGTTGGTGCGACGGGCAGGCCACATTGGGTAGGCCCTGAGGCACCTCCGGGAGGGGAGAGAGGATCATGAGTGCGGGACTGGCAGGTGTGTTGCCTGCTGCTGCACGCTTCCAGGAGGACGACATCGACGAGCCCTACTTGTGGTCAGACTTGCTTGCCCGACGTAACGCGCTGGGCCTGCGTGTAGAGGACATTGTGCCGGCGCTGCGCGTTGACAAGGGCAAATACCATTCACGCGAAACCGGCAGCCTCAAGGTCAGCAAGCACCTCGTCGACGAGCTGATCGCGATGGAGGAGTTCGTCGCCAGCCAGACAGAGCAGCTGCTGGCCGCTGCGCCGGCCGAAGGCATCGCAGTTCTGCACGCCGTGACCGACCAAGGCGCCTTCGAGTCGGCCTACCCTGATGCGCGGACCCTGCGAGACCTGGTCGCCTACCCGGTGGCGCTGCAGTACGTCGCGGTGGGCCGCGCCGCAGCTGAACTGAGCCGACGTGGCCGCGACGTCGAAGTGCGCCGCGGGGATCGCCGCGCCGATCTGGTGGTGCGCCGGCTGGCCACTGGCCTACTGAAGGACGAAACCGCGAGGCTGCTCGGGGTCAGCGGAGCGCACTACGCCAAGTTCGAGCGCGGCACCTCCGCCCCGCCGGCGGGCCTGCTGGCCGAACTGCAAGCAATCGACGACTTCATCGCCACCACCGCCGCCGATCTCGAGGTCACCGAGGCCAACGACGTGAGTGTGGTGATGGTGCCCGACGACGACGGATTTGAGCGAGCCTATCCGCAAGCACGTACCCGCCGCGACAATGTGCCCTACCCGCGGCGAGTGCTTCGCGTCGCCGCGGGCCGCCGGGCGCACGCCCTTGAGGCAGCCGGCCCCTTGGTGCGCATCGCGGTCGTCAACTAACGACCCAGCCTGCAGCGGCTTCGGCTTCGAAGCTGGGCGCTATAACGCCGCCTGTCCGGCATGCCAGTCAGCAACGTTCCATGAGGTCACAGCCATCACTGTTCCTCGCCAACCGGCATCTTCGGCAATTGCGATATCAAAGGAGTTCACCATCACCGCATCGGCCTTGTCGGGGCGCTGCCAGAGCACGAAATACTGCGAGAGCTTGTGCTGTACGCGGCTGTTCTGTTCGAGGGCGCGGTGCCAGAGCGCTGAGCAGATCGACGACCCACATTCGCGGCTGTGGGTGATGTCGTCGAGCCGGGCCCGCACCCGGAACTGGAACTGGTCGATGATGACGTCCACCAATGGGGCACCGACGTCGGTCTGCGCGCACAGCGTGATCGCGGTGCTGGACCTGGGGGTCCAGCGGGGCACAACCAAGTCCGCAGGTGCGCTGAGTAGATGCTCGAGATGGTCGCGGTAATCGTTGCTGGACAGTGCTTGGGGAAGCTTGGACGTCACGGGATGCAGGTCGGACATCGGGAGATCGACAGGACCGCGGCCACTGTTTTCGCTACCGGGGCTAATTGCGGAATCGCCCGCGTCGGAGGCCGGCGGTTGTCCTTCTGCCTGCATCCCAATCACTGTACCGATCCCGGCGGCGCAGGTGCGCCGACAATGACACCTCACGGGCCGCCACAATCCCCACCCCGCCACAGGGGTGAGGTGGGCGGTTGTGAGTATGTGCCGTTGGCGGGCGAAATGCGTTGTCGGTGGCCGTTGGTAGTGTTGTTTGCGTAGGGCAAGCCGTTGGGGCTAGCCCAAATCCCTAAAGGGAGGGAAGTCGGGGCTATGACTGATCTTGATACCACTGTCACGGTGATTGACGCAGCGGCTCGCGCGCACGTGCCGGTGCTGTTGTGGAGTGATCCTGGCACCGGGAAGTCTTCTGTCGTCAGGGCGTTGGCTGCTGCTGATGGTGTTCCGGTGGAGACGGTGATCGGTTCGCAGCGTGAGCCGGTTGATATTGCCGGGTGGCCTGTGGTGACCGATGACTCGGTGCAGACGTTGGCGTTGCCGGATTGGGCGAAGACGCTGTTGGATTCCGGTGGCGGGTATCTGCTGCTCGATGAATTGTCGACGTGCTCGGCGTCTGTGCAGGCAGCGATGTTGACTGTGGCGTTGGAGCGCACTGTGGGTCGCACCCGCCTGCCTGACGAGGTGAGAATTGTGGCTGCGGCGAATCCTGCTGATTCCAGTGCGGGCGGGGTGGATCTGGCCCCGCCGATGGCGAATCGGTTTCTACATGTTGACTTTGAGCCCACGACCGAGGAATGGCTAACCGGGATGCGTACCGCGTTCGCCACGTTGCCTGCCTCGCGGGCGGTGGCTGCCGACAAGGTGCGCATCGCAGAGGAAGTCGGGGTGGTGACGGCCTTTATTGAAGCTCGACCTGGTCTGTTGCATGCCTATCCCGACAGCGACGAGGCTGCTGGTCGGGCGTGGCCGTCGCGGCGGTCCTGGGAGGCGATGTCGCGGGTGTTGGCCCAACTTCGACGCGATGACACCGCTGCTATCGCGGCGGTGGCCTGGGGTCTGGTCGGGGACGGTGCTGGCAGCGAATTTGTTGAGTGGCGGGCCAGCATGGACCTGCCCAGCGTGGCAGAGGTTCTCGCTGATCCCTCGGTGGTGGATTGGGCTAGCGCGCGACCCGATCAGCTGTGGGCGGTGCTGTCCGGTGTGGTGGCGTGGGCCTCGGGCAAGGGCACCAAGGCGGCATGGACGCAGGCATGGGGGCCGTTGGTGGCTGCGGCTACTCACGGTGCCCCCGATGTGGCCGGGGCGGCGGCTCGCGCGCTCAGTGTGGCGATGCCCCCTGGTGCGACACCGCCAGCGGCGGCGCGGGCCTTCACCGATGTGATGATCGCGGCGGGCCTAGATGTGGGGAGCGCAGCCTAATGCAGGTGAGGGCGCTGAATGCCGATGAGTGGCGGCGGTTGCGGTTGGCTCGCATGGCCGCTGTAGAAGCGATGCCCTACTACGCGAGGGCATTGTTCGCGTTGTCGCCGGTGGCTGCGCCGGGATTGAAAACCTTTGCTGTGGACCGCTATTGGAAACTGTATATCGCGCCTGAGATGTTGGGCACCGACAGTGGGTGGACTATTGCGCAGTCTGCGGCTGTGCTTCTGCATGAGGTTGGGCACGTGCTCCGCGATCACGGTGCCCGCGCTGACGCGGTCGACTCTGCGGTCGATCACATGATGTGGAATGTCTCTGCCGACGCCGAGATCAACGACGACCTGATCGCTGCCGGTGTGGCGCTGCCCGATGGTGCGGTGACCCCCACTGGTATTGGCTGTGAGGACGGCCATGCCGCCGAGGTGTACTACCGGCATCTGGTGCCTGCCGGCGAGCCGCGCACCGACCAGAACACCGGCGCCCCCGGCGACGGCGACGGCGACGGCGACGGTGACGGGTATGGGTGCGGGTCTGGCTCTGGGGACATCGCGGTGCCCGGCGAGCTGCCCGCCGCTGCGGACTTGGGCAGCGGTAGCGGGCTATCGGGTGCCGCTGCTGATCTAGTGAAAGTGTCGGTAGCGCGCGCGGTGCAGGCCGAGTTGCAGAACAGCAGCGGCGGCACGGGGCGCGGGTCGATTCCTGCCGGGATCGCCCGTTGGGCAACAAAGCAGCTTGCCCCGGCTGTGGTGCCGTGGCCCAAGGTGCTGCGTGCTGCGGTGCGCCGCGCGGTGGAGGATCAAGCGGGTCAGGTGCACCATTGCTGGCAGCGCCCGAATCGGCGGGCACCCAAGGGGTTATTGCTGCCCAGAATGCGGGCGCCGAAGATCACCGTCGATCTGATCATCGACACTTCAGGGTCGATGGGTGCCGATGATTTGGCGGCGGCGCTCTCAGAAACGCGGGCCGTGCTGCGGCGCACCGGGGCTAGGGTGCGGGTGCTGTGCTGCGATGCGCAGGCGAGCGCGCCGCGTGTGGTGCGCTCGATTGGCGATGTGGAGTTGACCGGTGGTGGTGGAACCGATCTTCGGATAGGTATCGATGCCGCGCTGGCCGCGCGTCCTGCGAGCAATGTTGTGGTCGCGATGACCGATGGTGGTACGCCGTGGCCTTCGCGGCGGCTGCCAGTGCCGCTGATCGTGGCGCTGATCGGGCAGCACGCCAGCGACAGTGCCCCCGCGTGGGCCAAGACGGTGCGCGTCAGGCCTGCGCAGCAGACGGGCGAAGCCGCATGAGCGGGACTGGCGGTGCCCCAGAGTTCAATCGGTGGGCGGCCACGGTGCTGGCGGGCACCGGCTGGACACCGGAAACGCTGCGCGAGGCTGCTGACCGGCCTAGTGACGACCTGGCGACTGCGGCGCTCGCTGACGGGTTCGCCGCTGCCCACGGTGTGGCCCCCGATGAGCAGGGAGGGCAGCTATGAGCGCGGCGCTGTTTGATCTGGCGTTACGGGTGGCCGCACGCGATCAGGGCAAGCCGGTGGCAAGGCTGCGGCACAACCCGGCACCGGCGCGTGCGGTGACAGTGGCGGTGGTTGCGCGGCGCACCGGGCCGGTGGTGCACGTGCAAGCCATGGGGCCAGACGGGCTCACCCACACCGGAAGCGGTGCAGCCGGTTTGGCCGCGCTTGCGCGCGCGGCGGGGTGCGCCGGGGGAGATCTTGGTAGCGGAGCGAGCGCCGTTGTTGACACGTCGGCCACGCTGCGGGCGCTGGCACGGTTGGCTAGCGCGCATGCCGATCCTGGGCGCTGCTCGGGCATTGACGTGGCGGCGGGTTCGTCGCTGGTGGGATGGTGGGTGGAGCGGGCCGCGCATCCCGGCACGACCGCTGTGGCCGACGTGCTGGCCGTTTCGCGGGCGCGGTACATGCTGGGGGTGGCCCCCGGTGCCGATCATGCAGCGGCCTGGCGGGCGGCGTTGTCGGTGCCCGCTGGGATTGGTGGGCTGCGCATCTGGCACAGGGCGCTCAGTGTGGGGCCGTTGTTGCCGGGACTAGAGGCCGTGAGTGCCGACGACGACTGGAGGCTAGAGCGCCACCAGGGCGCGCTTAACAAAGCGCGGTCCTGGGATCTACCCGAATCGCTCCATGCTGCGGCGGCGCGGCTGGCTAGTCGCTGCGATGCCGCTGACCTCTATGAGGCTGCGCTGCTGTGTGATCCGCTGTGGCGGGCGCGCGGTGTGCATACCGGCCACGTGTGTCACGGTGAGGTGGTCATCGGTGCGGGCACACACAGCAGCCGGATGGTGGTGCGGGCCGGGCGCCTCGATACTCGGCTTAAGACCGGGGCGGCGGTGTGTGGGTGGGCCGGTGACCCGATGGGTGTGATGCCCGCTGCGCAGAACCGATTCCAGGGCGAGGTCTATGGCACCGCAGTCGAGGGTGATGCGTTGGTGGTGACCATCGGCGGGCTGCGCCGCTGCGGGTATCGGCCTGCTGCCGGGGAAACGGTGACCGTGATAGGTGCCCCGCCTAACGCCTCAACGATCCGGTCGCGGCGCTCGGCGGTGGCGCGGCTGTATAGGCGGCGGTTCTCCTGGCTCTCGCAGGGGACGGCCCCAACTGCGGCGCGGCGTTCGGTGCCGCTATCGGTGCTGATCGCCGCTGCCGATGACACCGGAGCAACGGAGGATTAGGCGATGCGAACCTTGCCGAAAAGATTGAGTGAGGCGCGCACTGCCGCTGGCGGTACCGGTCAGGTGACCCCGCTACCCGCAGTACCGAAAGAGGCTGTCCAGCAACCCGTTACCACGGTGACGGGGCAGGACTGGCCGGGTCGAGAGCTGTTGGACTCCCCGCAGTTGGCGCGGGTGTTGCTGTCGGTCTGGTCGGGGCAGGGGTGCACCATCGTGCCCGCCGCGCCGGGGGCTGGGAAGTCGCGGTTGGTGTCGCTGTTGGCTGCTGCGCTGGCCCATCGGGTCGGGCTGCGGGTAGCCGTTGCCGCCCAAACCCGCGAGCAAGCCGCTGAGCTGGCGCGGCGCATCACCGCGATCAGCGACCGTGCGGCGCTTATTGTTCGGGCCGGTAGGCGGGTGCCCGCTGTGGAGGGCGTTCGTGCGGTGTCGGGGTTGTCGGTGCGTTGGCAACGCTCAACTGGGGGGGAGATTCTGGTTGGCACCGCCGCGCGGTGGCTCTATGTTGACCCGTCCTTAGCCTCGGCTGACGTGGTTTTGGTAGACGAGGCCTGGCAAGGAACCTACGCCGATCTGGGGGCGCTGGGGGCGTTGGCCCGACAGGTGGTGTGCGTGGGCGATCCCGGTCAGGTCGCCCCGGTGGTGACCGGGTCTACCCAACGGTGGGAAGGCCAGCCCAGTGGTCCGCACCAACCGGCACCGGCTGCGCTGCTGGCAGCCCACGGCGAGGCGCTCTCGGTACACCAGTTGGACTCATCGTGGCGGCTGGGACCACAAACCTGCGCGCTGTTATCCCAGCACTTTTACGGCCAGATGCCTTTTACCTCGCGGCGTCCTGACGAAGCGGTGATCGCCCCTGACGGCACCGTGCTTCCTGAAATCCTTTCTCGGCCAACCCAAGCAGGCAACGGGCCAACAGACACGGCGTTGCTGGCTGCGCTGGCGGGCCGGGCTCGGGAGCTGACCTGGCACCGATACCGGCGCGCCGGGAAGTGTGAGGCGCTGACCGCTCACGATATTGCTGTGGTGGTGCCCCATGTCGCTCAGGCCGGGGCGGTGCGAGCTATGCTGGCCGATCTGCCCGACATTTTGGTTGGCACCGTCAACGGACTGCAGGGTTTGGAACGTCCCGCTGTTGTCGCGCTGCACCCGCTAGCGGGATACCGCAGCGCCGAATCGTTCGCGCTTGATGCCGGTCGCATGTGCGTCACACTCAGTCGGCACCGGGCACACCTGACAATCCTGACCGATCCGGCAACCGCGCCGCTGCTAGATGCGGCTGCGAACAACGGTGACATCGAGGCCGATCAGGCGCGGGCGGTGCTCGCCGCTCTCTAAAACCCCAAACCCCAGGGGGTTACGTGTTTTCGTTCGCGGTGAGCCCGCATTGGCTGGGGGCCGCGTAATACATCCCCACCCCTCCCGGCACCGCGGAGGGGTGGGGATGAAAACCCGTTGCCGCCGCGAGTCGTTGGCAGTCGGATTGTGTCGGTGGCGGCTTGTAGAATCGTTGGTGTTAGGGCAGGCCGTTAGGGCCGGCCCGTGTCACCCAGGAGGGGTCGCGGCGATGTTGGTTTTTGTCGATGATGAGCAGCCGGTGGACGTGGAGCAGTTGACGCTCGATGAGGCGCGGGTGGTGTTGGCCCGCGCGCAAGAGCAGTTGCCGCGAGCGTTCAATTCGGCTCACGTGGCGCACCTGCACCACGAGATCGAAGAAGTGTCCGAGCAGATCGAGTGGCTGGAAGACCAGGAGCGGCAGCATGCCGGGCAGGAGGCCGCTTCTGAGCACCGTGCAGAGATGTGGGCCGATTACGCTGCAGGCCTTCCGGCCTGAGAAGCGCCTGGCCTTGGTGCAGCTCGCCGAGTTCGGCCGGCCAGCGCCACCCACACACAGCCACGCCCCACACCCCACCCCGGCACTGGGGTGGGGTGTGGGGCGAATCGCCCGGCGCAACGCAGCGACTGTGCGTGCGTGTCGGGAGCAGCTGGTATGGTTCACGGTGTTGGACAGGCCAGTTGGGGCCGGTCCGCGGAGTCCCTAGGAAGGGGAGCAGTCGATGATCGATTACAAATTGGCAGCCCAATTTGGTTTTGAGGCCGACTCGGTGTCTGGTGAGCGCGCATGAGCTACTGGGATTTCGGATGTGCGGTCGGAGTGTATGACCGGCGAGATCGACGGTCGCTGTTGGTGTTCTTGCCCGATGATGCCCTGGGGGCGCTTCGCGGTGGCGGCAGCCTCGACGATGCGCCAGGTGTCGTAGCGTTGGATTACGGCCATCGCGTGTCACCGCGGTTTCAGCAGTTATCGGCGCCAACAACGTTCGGCGCCGCTCAGAAGAAGATCGGCGACCTCATGAACGGATGTCGCGGCCCCAATGTGCGCAACCGCCGTTCCTATGCCGCGGACGCCGAGGTCATCGCGGCCAAGCTGGCACCGCCTAAAGCTGATCGGCCGCGACCGCGCTGGCGGTGGTGGACCCGCGCCTGAAACCGAATCCGACGTTCCCAGCGGATCCGAAACCGACTTTGCGGGGAGGTGTCGGGGGTAGTGGGCATGATGGTTGTGGAGGTGTTCGGTCATGGACTCAACAGCGGATACCGGGGCGGCCAGTGCCTCAGCTCCAACACTGGCGGAGTTGTTCTCGGTTAACGAGACGCTGCAGCAATCGCGCGCGGTGCGATTGCTGGCGGCCAAGAATATGGCGCCGTACGTGACTCTGATGGAACGCCACCTTGGCCACAGCGCCAAAGTGGCCGAATCAGAGTTGGCGCTGCGCTTGGAGCAGGATCTCGAAGCAATCGGTATGGGTGACCAGACGGGGCTCGGGTTGATCAAGAGTTGGGCCGGCAGCGAGGGAGGTTGGCTCAATCGTGTGTCCGACGGCACCGGGCCAGGGGCGCAGAACGTGTGCTCGTTGACAGAAGATGCACGCAGCGCGTTGGCCTTTTTGCGCAGGCTACGCCGTGAGGACACCGCCGCAACGGGCGGATCACTGGTTCACATGACCGAGGGACTCAAGCGGATCGCAACCCAGCTCGACGACGACCCTGAGCGGCTGCGCGCCGAAATCGAATCTCAGATCGAGGAGCTCTACGAGCAGCTGGCGGATCTTGATGAAGGGCGCCGGCCCACGCCGAACATGGTGAACCTCCGTGACGAGGCTAAGCAGATTGCTATCGAGATGGAGCAAATCGTTAACGACATCGTGCGCTACGGCGGCAAACAGAACGACATCACCACCGGCCTCATTGAAGGAACCGACGACTCCGACATTGAGTTCCGCGACCGTCAGCGCCAGATGTTCGCCGAGTATGACGCTCTGTTCAGCTCCCGGGAGCGGGCATCCTATGACGCGTTTACCCAGATGGTGCAAGACCCCGACCAGCATGCCAGGGTCAGCGCCGACATCGCCACTGTCGTAACACATTTGCCGGACCTTGATGCCGGACTGCGCGAGGGCATGGTGCATTTTTTTAAGCGAGTGTCGGGTCAGATCGGGGAGGTCAATCGCGTCCAACAGCGTTGCTCCCAAAGAATCAGGCGTTTCTTCGCCTCCGGCACAATCGAGCAGGCTCGCGGCCTGTCCCGTCAGATCAACGACGCCCTGGCCGACGGGCATGCTCTGCTGCGTCAGTCGGTCGTTGATTCGCCGACCAGGGTTGAGTTACCGCTTCGGCGTTCGGGACTGACAAGCATCGGCGCGATCACGGTGGAGATCACCGACCCCTCACCGCCGCGCCCGGCTCAACGCGCGGCTCCATCAGCGGATCTGTCGGCCTTTAGTGGTCTAGCTGTGCAGGTCAATATTGCCGAGCTGGTCGACCTGGTCAATATGGCCGTCGAAGCGGGGACGGTGTCGTTGCCGGAGGTCATTGGGATGGTGGACAGGCCTCACCTCGGGGAGGTTCTCGCGCTTTGGATGCTCGCGCTCAAACAGCGGGAGGCACCTGACGGTGCAGCGGTACGCAGGGTGCGTTTCCACTCGCTCGACGGTGATACCTGCGAATTGGAGGTACCCGCCCTGTTGTTCAAGGAACGTGTTGCGGCGGTGGAGGAAGCGTGAGCACCGCCGACTTCGACCGATTCAACTTCGACAACCTGCCCGAGGTCGACCTCGGGATCGCTGACGACGTGTCTACCGCGACACGCGTACCACGCTTCGATGGTGACGTCAGCGCACTGCCGGACCAGGCGTGCTGGGTGTTTCAAAATTTGTTGACTCGACGCTATCTAAGCAAGGCTGATGACACCACTTTGTGGGCGTGGCTGGTCGAGTACCGCTCAATCCTGGAATCGCGCCTATGTGAACTCGACCTCAGGCTGCGCATTGACGACGCGCTCGAGGTCGCCTTTTCTGAGCCCGCAACGATCGACAGTCCCTCCCCATACGGCCGCAAGGTGCTTCGCCGTGAACCATTGGGCACCTACGCGTCCATCGTGGCGCTGCATCTGGCCAGAATCGCCCGTACCTCGCACGACGAACACGTACTGATCGGCCGGGGTGACATTCACGACCTGTTCGGCAGCGTCCGCCACAAAGTCGACCGCGACGAGGCGATGCTAAGTAAGCGGATTAACGAAGCGATCAACAAACTGATAAATACCGAGATCCTTCTGCGGTCTCGCACGGACGAGGACAGTTTCACGATCAGCCCGGTGATCCTGGCCATCATGACCGGCCAACGTGTCGATGAGCTTACCCAGGAGTTCGAGCAGCTCCGAAATGCGAACCCTCCCGAGGAGCGTTTCGGAGGCGGCAATGCCAGCGATGGCGAAGAGAACGAAAACGCCGGCGAGCAGCGCGACATCAACGACGGGGTAGGCGACATCGACGAAGAGGAGGTCGACGACGATGAGGAGTGTTAAGCCCCCTCGCCAGGTGTGGCTATCGCGGCTGCAGGTGATCAACTGGGGTGTCTTCGACAACTACCACGACCTGCGCTTCACCCGCACAGGAACCTTGGTTGCTGGTGCGTCGGGAAGCGGCAAGTCCTCGTTGTTGGATGCCATCTCGTTGGCATTCTTGTCAGCTGCGCGTCGCAACTTCAACGCATCTGCAGACCCCACGGCTGCCGGATCGAACATCGGAAAGCGAAGCGTCGATAAATACGTGCGGGGTCTATGGGGGGAGGTGCAGCAGCCTGGAGAGAAAGCGCAGCTGCAGTTCCTGCGTGGAGAGAGCGCAACCTGGTCGGCGGCAGCGGTTACCTATACCGGAAGCGATGGCTCTGTTGTCACCGGACTGGTATTGAAGTGGCTCTCTAGTGCGGCCTACACCGACGCGTCTAGCTCCTATCACATCATCCACGCCGAGGCCGACATCCTCGAGCTCTGCAACACCTGGCACGCCAAGGGCTACGCAAGATCAGTGTTTGAAAGTGCTGGCTGGCAAGGAAAAAGAGACTCCGAACGGTGGTATCTGAACAAGCTGTATTCAGCGATCGGGTTACAAGGCTCGCCGGCAGCACTTCAACTCCTCGGCAAGGCGAAATCACTGAAAAGCGTCGGCGGCCTAGAACAATTTGTGCGGGAGTACATGCTCGACGTGCCCGAGTCATTCGCCGGAATTGACGAAGCTGTGGGACAGATCAATCCGCTCGTGGAAGCTCGCCACGCATTGAGCGTTGCCACCCACAAACGCAAAACGTTGGGCGACATCGAAGAAATTCAGCTGACCTACGGTAACGAATCAATTGAACTGGCCAAGATTCAGACCGTTGACAAGCAGATGGTCAAAGACTGGGTAGATGAACGACGTCGCAACCAAATCGGCCCCGAGGTAGAGCATCTAACCGCCGAGATTAACCGCATCGGCGCCGAATGCGACGCTATCGGCGAGCGGGAAAAGAAAGTGAAACGCCAGCGCGACGAACTCACTGTACGGATCGCAGCCGCCGACCGCGACGTCACGCCTTTGCGCAACAAGTATGAGGATGCCATCGCCGCGGCAGAGGAAATCGCCACTCGTAGAGCCGCATACAACTCTGTTCTGTTGGACCTGGGGTTTCCAGAGGTAGATAACCCTGCTGATTTCGAGTCCTTGCGGGCCGAGTGCATCACCACTGTTGCAGGTCTAGACGGCAAGGTCGCAGCCCTGCAAAACCAGCTCGGCAACACCGTTGGCCCCCGCCTGTCGGCGGCAAACGACCAGCTCCAGGCCGCTACCGCCGAACTGGACCGGGTCGAACGCAGCGGCAGCGCAGTGCCCGACCATCAACAGCGCATGCGCGAGGAGATCGCCCAGGCCTTGCACCTCAACATCAAGCATCTTCCCTACGTCTGCGAGCTCACCGACCTTCGCCCCGAACATGGGCGATGGCGAAAGGCCGTCGAGAAGACTCTGCGCCGAACAGGGCTGGTCTTACTCGTTCCCGACCGCGATCACCGCGAGGTGTTGCGCTATGTCAATCAGCACAACATGCGGGGCCTTCTCGAGATCGAGAAAGTAGCTACCGCCGGCCCCCGCTCTTTCCGCCAGCCCCATCCGGGATCGCTGGCCGAATGTTTGGCTATCACCGATCCCAGCCATGAGTGTGCCGCCGCCGCAGCTGGGCTGATCGTCAACAAGGCCGACTACGTTCGAGTGGACAGCCCTGACGATTTCGCTCGTCACCGTCGTGCTGTAACCGATCAAGGGCTACGGCAGGAAAACGAGCACCGGTCAGTCAAGGACGATCGCCAGGAGCTGCGGCGCTCGCAATACATCTTTGAGGGCAACGTCGAGGAAAAGGTGGCTGCCCTGCGCGAGGAGGTCGCTGCGGCGCAGGAGGGTGTCGCTGCAGCCGATCAAGCGTGGGAGGAGTTAATGGAGAGCATCAACACCTTGAGTGGGCAAAAGCAGCAGTGGTGGAACTTGAAAGCGTTCGACAACTTCAGCCAAGTCGACACCGAATCTGCCGATGCGACCGCCGAAACGCTGCAGATACAGCTCGAGGAACTCCTGGCCGCCAATCCTGATCTGGAAACGCTGGAACGCCAGTCGGAGAGTCTTTACGACACGATGAAGACCCTTGCCGGCAAGATCGGCACCCTCCGACAGCTGCAGAACAACCACGACGACCGCCGCACTCAACTGTTGGAGCTAGAAGAAGCCCTCAACCGCGGCCCGGCTGGCTCGCACTTGGCGTCGGCGATCGAAAACTATGTGGCCCAAATGATCACCCCCCTTGACGTACTTAGCCCCGGTCCGTACCAGAGTGAACTGTGGGGCCACATCGAAAAAGAACAAGCCGCACTAGGACAGAGCGTTGCCCGCCTGCGCAGGCAAATCGAGCAGATCATTGAGCTGTTCGACAGCGAGTTTGCCGAAAGCATCCCCAACAACAGCGCTGATCTCGACGAAAAGGTCCACGACTATGTCGCGCTATGCAAGCGCATCACCGAACGCGAACTGCCCGAGGCCAACGAACGGATGCAGCTGCTCATCACCCAGGCGGCCCCAACAGCGATCCTGCGGCTACATCAGCTCGCCGAAGAGGAAGCCCAACACATCCAGGACCAAATCGCGCGAGTGAACCTCGGCCTAGGCGCCGTAGAGTTCAACCGCGGCTCCCGTCTTAGGCTGCACGCTGACCCCAAAGAGCTCCCCGCGGTCAAGGACCTCAATGCCCGAGCGCGCCGAATCTCCGCGCGTGCCGCGCAGGTCTCGGCCCGTGAGGAAACAGCCGTCCACGCTCAATACGCGGAAATCCTTGAACTTCGCAAGCTCCTGGCTGCCGACACCGCAGAAGCCCGCCAATGGCGGCGCGACGCCCTAGATGTGCGTAATCGATTCACCCTCTACTGCGCCGAGAACGACGTGGACACCAACAAACTGTTGCGCACTCACAGCAACGCGGGAGCCAACTCCGGAGGCGAGCAGGAAAAACTCATGGCGTTCTGCCTGGCAGGCGCACTGAGCTTCAACCTGGCCGACCCCGAAAGTGACGATAACCGGCCGGTATTTGCCCAACTGATGCTCGATGAGGCGTTCTCCAAGTCTGACCCCGTCTTCGCCCGCCAAGCGCTCTCGGCTTTCAGGCAGTTCGGGTTCCAACTCATCATCGTGGCCACAGTGACAAACTCGACAACGATCGAGCCCTACGTCGACAACGTCGTCATGGTCTCAAAGCCAGACACTCCCGGTGCGGTCGCCTCAACTCAGTCAGTGACGGTCAGCCGGCTTGGCGCCATTCGCCATGAGTTGGCTGCGCAAGCCTCCGTTAGCCGCTGATGCTGACTGTCGAGGCAGCCCGGACAGAACTTCATCGACTGTGCGCCCGATATTGGCTGGACTGGGCTCTGGGAAAACGTCAGTGGCCCATCCGCATTGCGTTACAGGCACCGGATGCGGCGGCGTTCGACAAAGACGTCATCGCAACCCAAGTGTGGGCCGGCAGCTGGCAAGCAGAATGTAGGGCCGGAAAGCTTCCGGGGTCGGTGCGCACCAAACCCCGCCGCGCCCACAAATTGGGCAGCTACGACCTACCCACCGCATGGGTGATCGACTCTGCAGAGGAGGCGCTCTCGGTCGTCCCCGAGATCGCCGACAAGTACAGCCGCGCCCGCCAGAGATTCGAGCAAGCTATACAACTGCCCGACGTGGCGTGGGGCCAGATTGACCAGATACCAACCAAATCAGCTCGAACGATCGCTGAGTTCGATGAACTCGACTGGTCTAAGGCGGTGGCTGTTATCAGCTATCTAGCCGCGGGACCGGGTGAGGCGATGATGATCCGACAACTGGCAGTTCCCGGCGTGCACAGCAAGTGGATTGAACACAATGCGGCGTTGTTGGCCGCAATGCTGGGTGTGCCAGCCGACACCAAACTCGGGGGGCCTCTAGAACGATTGATGAATCACATCGGGCTCAAAGCCGAAGAGTCACCGATCCACGTCAAGCTCGCCTGCCCACAGCTGCGCGCCGCTGCTGGCGGGCTCGCCGATTTCGCCGCGCCCATCTCTGCGCTCAACGCCAGCACGTTGAAACCCGAATTGGTGCTGATCATCGAAAACCTAAAGTTCGGCAGCTCGATCATCGAGGACCTCGACGGCGCGGCAATCATCTATGGACTGGGTGCGGCGGCCACCATTGTGTGCGAATTAAGCTGGGCGACAACAGCACCAGCGGTGATCTACTGGGGAGACATTGATCGTGCGGGCCTGGCTATCCTGGCCGGCTTGCGCCGCAGCGGCGTGGAGGCGACCTCGGTATTGATGGACAGCGAAACACTCGATCGCTATAAAACGGCATGGCATGACACCGCCGCCCAAATACATTCCGACAATGAGATCCCCATCGGCCTGACATCGACTGAAGGCGCGCTCTATAACCGTCTCAACGAGTACCACCGCAGTACCGGGCGAGAACTGCAGCTCGAACAAGAACACATTCCCCGCCACGCAGTGATCGAAGCCTTGGCCGCTCTTCGCAATGGGCAGGCGACGTAGGCCTTTGCGGGCTGGCGGCCGAGCGGGGATGCCGACCTACTTTTCTGACGAGAGTGGCCAGGACAGAGGCCCACTGACAGGGTGGCGGCGCAGCCGATCTCGGCCAGCCCGGCGGGTGCTGCCTGGCCTTGCGATGTTGTATGCACACACCAGCGAGATAAGCGAAGCTAAGTATGTCCGCTAGCTGCGACGGCGGAGGCCTTCCACTAATCCCTGCGACGCAGCCGGGGAGGGATCCGCGGGTTTGCGCCGCCGGGCCGCGTCGGGAGGTCTGCGGTGGGGGTCTGTAGCCAATTATCCGGCGCGCCGTGAGGACGGTGTGTTGTTTTGCCCGCATGCGGCAAGGGCGATTCGGACGCCGTCGACGGTGGATGTCATGGGTCCTGGTGTGTCACTCACTTGTGCCATAGTGATAAGCATGTCCGACCTGGATGAAGTCTGCGCGTGCTCTGAGGAGCATTACAGGACCAGCCGTAGCGACGGGCGTTGTGACCAGCCGCCGCTGTGGATGGATGATCCTGAAGACGAGACGCTACGCACTTACACGGCCTGCGGTTGCTGCATGGCTGACTGCCCCGACGTACACGCCGAGCAGACCATGCGACCCGTGGGTAAGGCGACGATGGCCGCGGAGTACGTCGCCAGACTGCCCGCGGCCGAGCGAGAACAGCTGCAGGCGAAGGCAGCGGCCGGGGAGCTGACTATCAGGCCGCGGTCGGAGATGATGGCGCTGGACCCGGATGACATCAGGATTTTGCCGAGTGCCAGGAAGGTGCATAGCTGGGATAAGACGAACTGAGAAGGGACGTACCATGATCACGATGTGGCCGACCCGCTGGTGGACGCCTGCTCGCATGAGCAACTGAACTCCCGCCCGGCCGGGTCCGCTTGACGGCCAATGATATTGGGTACTCCCTGGGTTCCGGCCACGCCAGCTCCCGTGGACCGTAGCGGCTGTTAAGCCGCCAGGGCCGATCGGTGACTTCGCTGTCCAGTCGCCAGGGGCCGTGGTCAGATGATGCCCGAAGCGCATGGCCCTCCTCAGGGTCCTCACCTAGAGGCCGCAGGCGATGTGTCACTGCGAATCGATGTTGTCCTGCTCTGAAGAGACGACTTGGTAGAACCATTTGGCGATGTCGGAGATCAGGTGTGATCGCCCGGGTGCGTTGGTGAAGAAGTAGTCGCTCATCTTCTCGTGCGCACCGTGGTTGTCGGCGACTGCGCCGGTGACTGCGTCATCGAAGTCGGGGGACTCGACGAATTGCTTGGCGGAGTTGACCTTTGCTTGCTGCACCAGCGAATCGTCCTCGAGCAATGTCCGCAGCAGGGCTTCGAGGAATGAGACCTTCTGGGACTCGGTGAAGTCTTCGGATCCGAACAGGTCGTTGAGGCGATCCAGGACTTGCTGGAAAGCGACCATTTTCGGGTCTCGCTTCTCCCCGGACCCGGCCGCCGTGATGCCGGACAGCCCGACCTTTACGCCGAGACCGATGTCGGTCTTGCCTCGGTCTATCTGCTTGACCCGCTTGAGCACGACATCGGACAGGTCGATGGGCGCGGTGTAGTTGTCAGGCTGGATCACCCGCTCGAGGTTGCGCAGGAAGATCTGCTTCTTCTCCAGAGCCGGGTCACCGTAATTGATGATCTGGGACATGAAGTCATAGAGTCGCACGAACGATCCGACGTCCTTGCGGAACATGTCTAGTTCGGCCAGTGCTGCTTTGTCGCCGTCTTCGCTGCCGTTGTGCATCAGGGCTGCTTGGTAGCGCTCGGCGAAGGCCTTCTTGGCGGGGTCGACCGCAGCTGCGAGCGCGTTGTGGCCCTTGCCGGAGACGAACGCCTCAGCGCACTGATCGATTTCGGCCTGGGTGTAGATGCCGGCGGTGTCGAGTTTGGCCGCCAGGTCGTGCACCAGGTTCGGGTCGGTCTCGGTTTCTAGGAACGCGTCGGTGAAGTAGGGCTCGAACGCCGTGCGGATCAGCTCGGGTTCGTTGACGAAGTCCACGACTTGGGTCATCGCGGCGGTTTTCTGGATGCCCGACGGGGTGCGGTAGGTGCGGTTAAGTCGTGAGAGGGTCTGCACCGTGGTGACCCCAGACAGGATCCGGTCCACATACATCGCACACAACAACGGCTGATCGAATCCGGTCTGGAACTTGTTGGCCACAATCATCACCTTGTACTGGTCGCCGCGAAACGACGTCCGAAGATCATGCACACCCGGATTCATGGACGCTTCGGTGAAATCCTCAGGCCCGGATTCAGGGTCTTGAACGGTGCCAGAGAACGCGACCAATGTGCCGTAGCCGTAGCCCTTGTCGGCGATGAACGCATCGATCGCGAGCTTGTAGCGCACAGCGGCTTTGCGGGAATCGGTGACCACCATCGCCTTGGCGTGCCCGTCGAGCAGACCGGCCACGTTTTCCCGGAAATGCTCGACAATGATCGCGGCCTTCTGCGCGATCGTCTGCGGGTTGAGCTTGACCCAACGCATCACCTCCTTGGTGGCTCGGGCCTGATCAACCTCCCCGCCGTGGGCGGCGTTCTGAGCGACCTGGAACGCCAACTTGAACGAGTGATACCCGGTGAGCACGTCGAGGATATAGCCCTCAGCGATGGCCTGCTTCATCGTATAGACGTGAAACGGCGCCGGCGGATGGTCGGCAGTGGGCCTGCGGCCGAACAACTCCAGGGTCTTGGCCTTGGGAGTGGCGGTGAACGCGAAATAGGAAATGTTGGCCGACTCGGCACGCTCGGTCGCCTCCGCCGCCAACACGGCCTCAACATCGATCTCCCCGCCCGCCTCGATCTCCATTAGCTCTTCAGCAGTCAGCACCGACTTCAGCTTGGCGGCGACCTCCCCGGACTGCGACGAATGAGCTTCATCGGCGACGACCGCAAAAGTCTTTCCCTTGAGCCCCTTATTCTTCCGGATCTCGGCCATCGCGTGCGGGAATGTCTGGATGGTGACGACGATGATCAACTTGCCGTCGAGCAGCGCCTTGGCCAGCGACCCCGACTTCGAACCGCCGGCCTTGGCGGCTTCGTCACGGTCGATCGCAACGACGATGCCTTGGTCGTTGTCGATCTGCTTGATCGCGTCCTGCAACTGGGCATCAAGCACGTTGCGGTCAGTGACCACGATGACCGAGTCGAACACCTTCTGGTTGTCGACCTGCAGACGTGCCATCCGGTGCGCAGTCCAGGCAATCGAGTCGGTCTTGCCCGACCCGGCCGAATGCTGAATCAGATACCGCTGGCCCACACCCTCGGCGGTGACCGCAGTCGTGAGTTCGGTGACCGCCTCCCACTGGTGAAACCGCGGGAACCGCAGCGACGAAGACCGGGCGGTCTTGCCGCTGATCGGGTCGGTGGCCGACTCATGCTTGATGTAGATGAGTCGGCCCAGGATGTTCAGCCAAGCGTCACGCTGCAGCACCCGCTCCCACAGATACGAGGTCCGTGATCCGTTGGGGTTGAGCGGGTTACCGGCACCACCGTCTTCGGCGCCGCGGTTGAACGGTAGGAAATGAGTTTTGGCGCCGGCGAGTTTGGTGGTCATCCAAACCTCGTCGTTGGACACCGCGAAATGCACCAGCGCACGCGCCCCGGAGGTGAACAGGGGTTGCCGCGCGCCGGTGGCCGGGTCCTTAGGGAGCCGGGAGGTCTTGTATTGGGTGATCGCGTCAGAAACGGTTTGGGTGAAGTCAGTTTTCAGCTCAGCAGTTGCCACCGGCAGACCGTTAACTAACAACACCAAATCGACCGAACGCTGATCGGCGGTGGAGAAATGCACCTGGCGCATAACCCGCACCCGCACCGCCCCGTAATCAGCGTTGCGCTTCTCATTCAGCGTCGATTCGGGCTTGAAGACACACATCTCGAACTTGGCAGACAGGTGTGAGAAACCTTTGCGGAGCAGGTTCAGCGTGCCGCCGCCGTTGTCCAGCGGGGTGTCAAGGACTTTCACGATCCGATCCAACAGCTGCGTCTGCTGCTTGGCGAAGTCGCGCGACTCCTGTTTGACGACCTTCGTTAGCTGTTCAGGTTGGGTGTCAGCCAGCCACGCGAAGACGTCCTCTGGGAACAGGGCACGCTCGCGGTCATAACCGCGATCGTTGGGTGAGTACAGCCAGCCGTGCTTGTGCAGATGCTCGGTGATCTCTTTTTCGAACTCGATCTCGTTGTGCACCGCCATGCCTCAGGCCACCTCCCGCACATCGATCTGGCCCGTGACCGCGGCCGAGATCAGCGCCGACCGGCGCTCACGGGACAACTCGATGAACTTCTCCGTCTCGTCGATCAGGGTGTCGATCTTGGTGGTTTGCTCGTCGAGATAGGCAATGATTTGGTGTTGTTCTTCCAGTGGAGGGACAGCCAAGCGGAACTCTGCGAGGACAGGTCGGCGAAGCGACTCCATCGTGACGGTGTTACTTGCCGCAAGCGCAACAGTCCGAAGGAAAGTAGACAGGAAGTAGTAGAAGTACCTACCGAGAACGCCCTCGAAATCCTTGTAAACGTAGACGCGTTGGTGTGCCTCGAACTTGCCGTTGAAGTAGTGGAAGACCTTACCAGTTCCTCCCTGCCCATCACCCGGAGTCATCACGGCCTCGCAGTCAAACGAGTAGTGGCCAATGCTCAGAAGCTCGCGGCCCCTCACAAAGAACGGGTATTCGCCTCCGTCTATCGCATTTCCGGAGTCCTCACTGCCAGTCGTGATCGTGCATAGGTGCCGCGTGGGAACCATGCGCCAGTGAGCGGGGATGTCACCAAGAAGGGCCAGTCCAGAGTGCTTTACAGGGGCAGCCGGGTTCAGGCCCCGTGTCAGCGCATGCGAAATCGCCGCGGTCCGCCGCTCCCGCAGCATCTCGATCAGCCGCCGCTGCTCCTCGATGAGCGTATCGATCCGGGCCGTCTCGCAGTCGAGGTAGTCCGCGACAGCGCGCTGTGTCCCAAGCGGGGGAAGTAGAACGGGCAGTTGTCGGTAGTCGTCGTTGTCGATCTCGACCTGACCAATCCGGACACCGCGCGACAATAGAGCGTAGGCATGGGTGTATGGCGGAGAGCGAAACAGCCAGTTGAGGTAGTCGGGATCTTCCTGATGTCGAGGCGCGAAACAGATGTAGTGGCCGGACACGATGCCCCTCAACGGCGATATCCCGACAGATCCCTGCCAGGCCTTCATCCGGTTGGTGACCAACCAT
>JAHZKD010000440.1 GCA_022600605.1 Actinomycetes bacterium | reverse complement strand
TCGCTGGTTTCATGCTCGCCAGCGCGTTCCTGAGCATGTGGGTGTCCAACACTGCGACGGCAGTGATGATGGTGCCCATCGGCGTCTCGGTGCTGATGCTGGTCGGCACGATCACAGCGCAGAAGCCTGAAGCTGGCGATATCGATGTCAAACAGCAAGTGAGGAGCTCCAACTTCGGTACCGCTCTGATGTTGGGCATTGCGTACGCGGCCTCGGTCGGCTCGCTTGCAACTATCATCGGCACTCCGCCGAACACGTTGCTGGTGGGTTATCTGCAAGACGAGCAGAACATCACCATCGGCTTCGGCCAGTGGATGCTGCTTGGCCTTCCAATCGCCGCCATCCTGTTGGTGTTCACCTGGCTGCTGCTGGCCAAGGTGATCTTCAAGCCGGAGATCGACGAGATCCCCGGCGGCAGGGAACTGTTCGAGACTGAGCTCAAGAAACTTGGCGCCGCCTCCAGCGGCGAGCGCCGCGTGGCGGTGATCTTCGCCTTGGCCGCCATCAGCTGGATAGCGTTCCCACTGGTCTGGGAGCAGCCTCCCCTCTCCGACGCCGGTATCGCGGTCGGCGCCGGACTGCTGCTCTTTATTCTGCCGGCGGGATCGAAACTGGGCGTGCGGCTGCTCGACTGGGCTACCGCAGCACAACTGCCGTGGGGCGTTCTGTTGCTGTTTGGCGGCGGTCTGGCGCTGTCCTCGCAGTTCAGCTCATCAGGACTCACCGAGTGGATCGGCACGCAGGCCCAAAGCCTCAAGGGGCTGGGGATTCTGCTGCTGGTGGGGTTGATCACGACCGCGGTGATCTTCCTGACCGAGTTGACGAGCAATACCGCCACCGCGGCAACCTTCCTACCGGTGATCGGCGGCCTCGCGGTGGGCATCGGCCAGGAGCCATTGCTCCTGACGATCCCGGTCGCCCTGGCGGCGACCTCGGCGTTCATGCTCCCAGTCGCCACCCCGCCCAACGCCATCGTCTTCGGAACCGGCTATGTCAACGTCGGCGACATGGTCAAGGGCGGGATCTGGCTGAATCTGTTCGCGATCTTGCTCATCACTGCGGCCACCACCACTCTCGCGGTGTGGGTATTCAATATCGCGACCTGATCGCGACTACGCCTCGGCGAGTTCGTCGCCCCCGGTGTTGCGGACGTCTTGACGCAGGCTGCCGGTTCGGACAGGCGGTTCGACGAGGTTGCCGGTTTTCGGCAAGGACACTCTCTACTCTTGACAACCGTGGCGTCGGTCAACAGGGTCTACGCGGCCCGGCTCGCGGGGATGGTGGTGCTTGGCCCCGACGGCGAATCCATCGGACGGGTCCGCGATGTGGTCATCGGCATCAGCGCCGTACGCCAGCAACCCCGGGTTCTCGGACTCGTTATCGAATTGCTCAGTCACAGAAGAATTTTCGTGCCCATTCTGCGCGTCACGGCGATCGAGCCGGGCGCGGTCACGCTGTCCACCGGCAACGTGTCCCTGCGCCGTTTCTCACAGCGTCCGGGCGAGGTTCTCGTACTGGGCCAGGTTGTCGAGACACGGGTGCAAGTCGATGATCCGGACCTGACACAGCTGGCAGGACTCGACGTGATCGTCGTGGATCTCGCTATCGAACAAGCCCGTACCCGCGACTGGCTGGTCACCAAGGTCGCGGTGCGTCCACCGCGCCGACTGGGCCGGCGTAGCAATGTGTACCCCGTCGACTGGGAGCATGTCCACGGCCTCACGCCGGCCGGTCTGGCTATGCCCGATCAGGGTGTGGCCCAACTCCTCGAACAGTTCCAGGACCAGCGGCCCGTCGAGGTGGCCGACGTCATCCGCGAGTTGCCCGCCAAGCTGCGGCACTAAGTAATCAACGCGCTCGACGACGAACTACTCGCCGATGTGCTGCAGGAGTTGCACGAGGACGAGCAGCTGGCGCTGCTGCAGCAGCTCAAAACCGACCGCGCCGCCGATGTACTCGAGGCGATGGACCCCGATGATGCCGCCGACCTACTCGGGACGATGGCACCGGCGGATGCCGAACTGTTCCTGAGACGAATGGACCCCGAGGACTCCGAGGACGTGCGCCGCCTACTCAGCCACTCCCCGAACACCGCTGGAGGTCTGATGACCTCCGAACCGGTGGTGCTGGCTCCCGACACCACCGTTGCCCATGCCCTTGCGCGAGTGCGCGATCCAGACCTTACGCCGGCGCTGGCATCGGTAGTTTTCGTGGTGCGACCGCCCACCGCCACCCCGACCGGCCACTATCTGGGTTGCGTACATCTGCAGCGCCTGCTGCGCGAACCACCAGCTGAGCTGGTCAGCGGAATCGTTGACACCCACCTGCCCGAGCTGCGCCCCGAAGACTCGCTGGGTGCGGTCACCCGCTACTTCGCCGCCTACAACTTGATGTGCGGGCCGGTGGTCGACGAGGAACATCACCTGCTCGGTGCCGTATCGGTCGACGATGTGCTCGACCATCTGCTGCCCGACGACTGGCGAGAACGAGAAGCCGAATCTGTGATCGTCACCGCCGAGGGAACGGTATGAGCGAATCGTCGGCCCGGCAGCGCCTCGACACGCCGCGCGTATCCCGATCGCTTGCCCCCCGACTCGATGTCGAGGCAGTCGGCCGGGTCAGCGAACAGTTCGCTCGGTTCCTCGGCACCGGTCGCTACCTGGCGATCCAGACGGTCGTGGTGTTCGTGTGGGTCCTGCTCAACATCGGCGCCTTCGCCTGGCAATGGGATCCATACCCATTCATCCTGCTGAACCTCGCATTCTCCACTCAGGCCGCCTACGCGGCGCCCTTGATCCTGCTTGCCCAGAACAGACAGGAGAACCGGGACCGGGTCTCCCTGGAAGAAGACCGCAGACGCGCCGAGCAGACCAAGGCCGATACCGAGTACCTGGCCCGCGAACTGGCAGCGCTGCGCCTTGCTGTCGGCGAAGTGGCCACCCGCGACTATCTGCGCCGCGAACTGGAGGAGATCCGCGATTTGCTCGCCGACCTGCGCGGACCGGCCGGAACCGGGCCTGTTGAGACCGACACCCAGGCTGCCGACCGGCAATCTTAGGAAAAATGGGTGAGCTAGCTGTGGCGATTGCTGTTACGACATCGTTGCCAAGTAGGTATGGTGGCGTGGTTCATAGGTGAGTGGCGTGGTTCATAGGTGATCTGACAGGCAGGGCGGTTCGAGTGCACATAGGGGGAGGATCGACCCTTCGCGGCGCGGGCCGTCGTGTGGGCCGAGTTGCGCGCATGCCGGCGTTCGGTGTGGCCGCGGTGCTCACACCTCTTGTGTTGGCCGGTGCCGTGGGAGGGGCCGCTCCATCGAGTAACGCGCCCTCGCGGGACTCCGCGGTCATGCCACTGGCCCTCGTCGAGCGCTCCGCCGATGAGGATTCCGGCGCCTCAGTGGTGGCGGTGGCCAAGACACCGACCCCGTTTCACACGGTGGCCGGCAGCTCTTCTTCACCGCCCCCCGCGGCCGTAGTCAATTCACCTGGGGCACTGCGCATTCCGGCGATGGCATTGGCGGCCTACCGAAACGCCGAAAGCATGATGGCGGCAGCTTTCCCTGCGTGCGGGGTTAGCTGGAACCTGCTGGCCGGGATCGGCCGCATCGAATCGATGCACGCCTACGGCGGCGCGACAGATTCGCGTGGCACCGCGGTACGGCCGATCTACGGACCCGCCTTGGACGGCACGCTGCCCGGCAACGAGATCATCGTGCAGAGTCGCAGCGCTGAACGGGTGACCTACGCCAGAGCAATGGGTCCGATGCAGTTCCTGCCCGGCACCTGGTCGCGCTACGCGTCCGACGGCGACAATGACGGCAAGGCCGACGTCCAGAACGTCTTCGACGCATCACTGGCGGCGGCACGTTACCTGTGCAGCGGCGGACTGAACTTACGCAATCAGGCAGACGTGATGGCCGCGATTCAGCGCTACAACAACTCGATGGCCTACGCGCGCACTGTGCTGAGCTGGGCGGCGTCCTACGCAACCGGGGTCGTGCCCGTCGACCTGCCGCCGATCAACGGCTCCGTTCCCTCGCTCGGCAGCAGCAGCAACGGAAGCTTCGGTAGCGCCAACCCCCACCTCGACCGCACCCAGGGACTTGGACCCGGGTTGCCGTTGAACGCCACCGGCCTACCCCCCAACGATCCGCTGTCGCTGATTCCGCTCATGGTGCGCACCGATGCAGCCAGTCAGATCTCGACCAACGTCCCGGGATTCGCGCCTGGTCAGTCGCTCGGACCGCTTCCTGGACCCGTCCAGGCGCTGCAGGCATTCCCGAAGCCGGCAGCCCAGCAGCCGGCGGAATGGTTGCCTCCATGGATGCAACCGCCGCCCGAGCCGCAGTGTGCGGTGTTCTGCATTCAGGACACCGCCCCGCCTCCGCCACCGGGGTTCGCGCCGCCGGGGTTCGCGCCGCCGGGGTTCGCGCCGCCGCCGGCACCGATGGCCCAGCCACTACTTCCCCCCGGTGCACCCATGGCTCCCCCACCAGGGGCTCCCATGCCCGGCCCGCCGCCGCCGGGGTTCGCACCGCCGCCGGCACCGATGGCCCAGCCGCTACCCCCGCCCGGTGCACCCATGGCTCCCCCACCAGGGGCTCCCATGCCCGGCCCGCCGCCGCCGGGGTTCGCACCGCCGCCGGCACCGATGGCCCAGCCGCTACCCCCGCCCGGTCCACCCATGGCTCCCCCACCAGGGGCTCCCATGCCCGGCCCGCTACCACCAGCACTCGGCCCCACGCCGGGTCCGGTGGCTTGAGCGCAGCGGTCGCCCGCCTTCAGATCGCCGCCGGCATGCGGCCTAGACTCGCCGGTGATGTCTTCAACCCCGCCTGACCTAGAATCCTCGGTCCGTGCCGCACTGGCCAAAGTGATCGATCCTGAACTGCGCCGTCCCATCACCGAAGTGGGCATGGTCAAGGACGTCACCGTTGGCCCGGAAAGCCATGACGGCCAGGACGGATCGGTGCACGTCGAGCTGTACCTGACGATTGCCGCCTGCCCGAAAAAAACCGAGATCTCCGACAGCGTCACCCGCGCAGTGAGCGACGTGCCCGGCACGGGCGCGGTGAAGGTAACTCTTGACGTCATGAATGACGAGCAACGCGCCGAACTGCGTAAGCAGCTACGCGGTGATTCACGAGAACCGGTGATCCCCTTCGCCCAACCTGACTCGCTGACCCGTGTGTACGCCGTCGCCTCCGGGAAGGGCGGTGTTGGCAAGTCCAGCGTCACGGTGAACCTGGCCGCCGCGCTGGCCGCCCGCGGGCTCTCGGTCGGCCTTCTCGACGCCGACATCTATGGACACTCGGTGCCCAGGATGATGGGCACGACCGACCGGCCGACGCAGGTCGACTCGATGATCCTCCCGCCGGTCGCGCACGACGTCCGGGTCATCTCAATCGCGATGTTCACCCAGGGCAACACGCCCGTGGTATGGCGTGGGCCAATGCTGCACCGGGCGCTTCAGCAGTTCCTCGCCGACGTCTACTGGGGCGATCTGGACGTACTTCTGCTGGACCTGCCGCCAGGTACCGGCGATATCGCAATCTCGGTATCGCAGCTGATTCCGGGGGCGGAGATCCTGGTGGTCACCACGCCGCAGTTGGCTGCTGCCGAAGTCGCCGAGCGTGCGGGGGCGATCGCGCTGCAGACCCGGCAGCGCATCGTCGGAGTGGTGGAGAATATGTCTGGGTTGGTGCTGCCGGACGGAACGACGATGCAGATCTTCGGGGAGGGCGGTGGCCGCCAGGTCGCCGAGAGCCTGTCCCGCGCCGTTGGTGCCGAGGTTCCACTACTGGGCCAGGTGCCCCTTGATCCCGCCCTGGTCTCGGCAGGCGACTCCGGTGTCCCGCTGGTGTTGTCCGCACCGGACACCGCAGCAGGAAAGGCGCTGCGCAGCATTGCCGACACGCTGTCGAGCCGCAAGCGCGGCCTTGCCGGCATGTCGCTGGGGTTGGACCCCGCAGGCCGTTAGCCCTGAGACTG
>JAHZKD010000439.1 GCA_022600605.1 Actinomycetes bacterium | reverse complement strand
GACTTCGTCAACGCCGGACAGGTCAGCTACCAGTACTCGACGGTGCACACCGACGGCTTCTCCGGGCCGGCGTTGATCATCGGCAGCCCGACGCCGTCGCCGGTGGCCAACCTGGAGCTCTACCTGATCTTCCCGCTCAACAGCGAGGAATCCACGATCGCGCTGATGCGCGGAACGCTGGCTACCGGCGCGGTGGTGCTGCTTGGCCTGCTGGCCGCGATCGCGCTGCTGGTAGTACGGCAGATCGTGCTGCCGGTGCGTTCGGCGTCGCGGATCGCCGAGCGGTTCGCCGAAGGTCACCTGGCAGAACGCATGTCGGTGCGCGGTGAGGACGACATGGCGCGCCTGGCGGTGTCATTCAACGACATGGCCGAAAGCCTGCAGCGCCAGATCGGCCAACTCGAGGAGTTCGGCAATCTGCAACGCCGATTCACCTCCGACGTGAGCCACGAACTTCGCACGCCGCTGACGACCGTGCGAATGGCCGCCGACCTGATCCACGACCACGTCGAAGATCTCGACCCCGCCCTGCGGCGCTCGACCGAACTCATGGTCAACGAACTCGACCGCTTCGAGTCGCTGCTCAGCGATCTGCTCGAGATCTCCCGCCACGACGCCGGTGTCGCGGAGTTGGCGGTCGAAGCCGTCGACCTGCGCTCCATCGTGACCAGCGCACTGGGCAATGTCGGGCATCTCGCCGAGAGCGCTAATGTGGAAGTGGTGGTGGACCTGCCCGCCGACGAGGTCGTCGCCGAGGTCGACGCTCGCCGGGTGGAACGGATTCTGCGCAACTTGATCGCTAACGCGATCGACCATGCCGAGCACAAAGAGGTACGTATCCGGATGGCCGCCGACGAGGACACCGTGGCCGTCACGGTCCGTGACCACGGTGTGGGTTTACGTCCCGGCGAGGAGAAACTGGTGTTCAGCCGCTTCTGGCGGGCGGATCCCTCACGGGTCCGCCGTTCCGGCGGAACCGGACTCGGTTTGGCGATCAGCATCGAGGACGCCCGGTTGCATCAAGGCAGACTCGAGGCATGGGGTGAGCCGGGCGAGGGTGCCTGCTTCCGGTTGACGCTGCCGCTGATCCGCGGGCATAAGGTCACCAGCAGCCCGCTGCCTGTCAAGCCGTTCGAGGATGGGGTGAATGTGCCCGGCCGCCGATCGATGCGCGACCCTGAACCGGCGGAGGAGACGGTGTGACGCGCTTTTTGGCGGTGGTGTGGCTCTCGGTCGTCGTGCTGGCTCTCGCCGGTTGTGCCGGGGTTCCGCATTCCTCGTCGCCGCAGGCGATCGGCACCGTCGAGCGGCCTGCGCCGCCGAGCCTGCCCGAGCCCACGCCGGGAATGGACCCCGACGTCCTGCTGCGTGAATTCCTCAAGGCGACAGCTGATCCCGCGAACCGCCATCTCGCCGCCCGGCAATTCCTCACCGAGTCTGCTTCCAGCGAGTGGGATGACGCCGGTAGTGCGCTGCTGATCGACAACGTGGTGTTCGTCGAGACCCGGACCGCGGACACTGTGTCGGTATCCATGCGCGCAGACATACTGGGCTCGCTGTCCGATATCGGGGTGTTCGAGACGGGCGAAGGTGCGTTACCCGACACCGGCGAGATCGAACTGGTGAAGACCGCGGACGGCTGGCGCATCGACCGTCTGCCCAACGGGGTCTTCCTGGACTGGGAGCAGTTCCAGTCCACCTACAAACGCACCACCCTCTACTTTGCTGACCCGACGGGCAAGACGGTGGTGCCCGACCCGCGCTACATCGCGACGTCCGACCCTGATCAGCTTCCCACCGAACTGGTGAGCAAGCTGATCGCGGGTCCGCGGCCGGAAATGGTCGAGACGGTGCGGAATCTGCTTGAGCCGCCGTTGAAGTTGCGCGGGCCGGTGACGCGCGCCGACGGCGGAAAGACCGGGGTCGGGCGCGGCTATGGCGGCGCCCGAATCGACCTGGACGACCTGTCCACCACCGACCCCCACAGCAGGCAATTGCTTGCGGCACAGCTGATCTGGACGCTGTCCCGGGCCGGGGTCAACGGGCCCTACGTGATCAACGCCGACGGTGCCGCGCTCGACGACCGGTTCGCCGAGGGGTGGGATACCGCCGACGTCGCCGCCACCGATCCAGGTGCTGCCGATGGTGCTGCGGCGGGTCTGCACGCACTCGTCGACGGCTCGCTGGTGAGGCTGGACGGTCTGCGGTCCCTGCGGGTGGTGGGATCGTTCGGGCAGCTGCCCGAGCAGACAGCCGCGGCGCTGTCGCGTACCGGCCAGATGGCCGCCTCGATCGTTACGCTGCGCCCAGGCGCACCCGACATGTCGTCCTCCCTGTGGGCAGGACCGTTGGGCGGCCAGGCATCCCAGGCTATCGATGGACGTAGCTTGACCCGGCCCACCTGGTCGCTGGACGACGCGATCTGGGTGGTCATCGATGGCATCAACGTGGTGCGCGTCATCCAGGACGCCTCGGGCCAGCCCGCCCGCATTCCGGTCGACTCCATCGCGGTGTCGACCCGATTCCCGGGCGAGATCACCGAACTGCAACTGTCCCGCGACGGCACCCGCGCCGCGATGGTGATCGAGGGCCGGGTGATCCTGGCCGGGGTTGAGCAGACCGAAGGCGGCGGTTACGCGCTGACCTTTCCGCGCCGGTTGGGTTTCGGGCTGGGTGACACGGTGGTGTCCCTGTCCTGGCGCACCGGTGACGATATTGTCGTCAGCCGCACCGACGCCGAGAATCCGGTGTCCTATGTCAACCTCGATGGGGTGAACTCTGATGGCCCTAGCCAAAGTCTGCTGATGCCGGTGACGACGGTGGTGGCCAACCCATCGGCGGTCTACGTCGCAGACGGGCGCGGCGTGCTCCAACTCTCCGGTTCAGCCGCTGAGGGCGATCCGGGGTGGACCGAGGTGGGGCCGCTGATGGTAGCGGGCGCGCTGCCGGTACTGCCGGGCTGACTGCTCATGTCGTCAGGAGAAAGGTCGCGATGAATATCGATGACGTGCGGGTTCCCCGCAAGACGGTGATCGCCGGCGCGGGAGTCGGGGTGGCGGCCGTTGCGCTGTCGGCCTGCTCCAATAGCGGGGGTTCGGGTTCCGGCGAGGGGTCCGCGGCGTCCGAGGTCCTCACCAGGACGGCCGATGTGCCCGTCGGATCCGGTGTCATTGTCGGCGACGTGGTGGTGACCCAACCCGAGGAAGGTGACTTCAAGGGCTTCTCGGCGGTGTGCACGCACACCGGCTGCCTGATCAACGAGGTGGCTGACGGGACGATCAACTGCCCGTGCCATGGCAGCAAATTCAGCCTCGACGGCGAGGTGCTCAACGGTCCAGCGACGCGACCATTGAACACGGAAGCCATTACCGTGCAGGGGGATTCCATCCTGCTCGGGTGAGTCGTTCGGCTGCCGCCGCGTTGCGCTGGCTGTTGGGTGATGGCCCCCGCTGGGTGAGAGTGAAGTCCCCGGTGGTCGAGAGTGAAGTCAGGGTCGCAATCCGGGGAAATCTACAGCGCTGGATTCACTTTCGCGGGTGCCAGTTTGAAATACGAGGGAATGAGCCGATACGGGATGCTGCCACACCTTGCTTGAGACGCAGTTGGGTTGGCTGTCAGACGGCTTCGGGTTCTCTGGCTATTCAATTTGGTGTGCGGGGAGAGAAAAGCGGCCCGGTAGCATCGCAGATCGTGTGGTGTGATCGCCGGGGCGGCTGGTTGAGGTGAGCCGATGACTATGCCGCCTGGGGCTGGTCCTCCTTGGTCGCCGAATCCACCGCCCTCGCCTGGAGTGCCTTCGGGCCGTGCCCATCGCCGACGCTGGATGGTGCTGGGTCTCTCGTTTGCGGTCGTTGTGGCAGTCGTCGTTGGGTCGTTGGTGTGGAAGGGAATGTCGACGCGCAACGCCGCTGGTATTGCCCCTCCGGCGGTTAACGATGGCGTCGATCGGACAGTCGGGTTGCTGCGGGAGAAGGACCCCGTATGCGATGAGTGGCAGAAATACTCGGATGACCTTGCTGACAATCAGAAGCGTTGGGCTGCGTCCAACAGAGGGATTCCGGCGAGTAAATGGACCCCCGAGCAGCGGGAGATATTTACTTCGGTTGGTATGGCGATGACTACAGCGGCGGACCAGTTCGAGTCGATTCTGCCCAAGGCGCACAACGTCGTGATCCAGGAACTGATGGCGCAGACGATTGTCTATCTACGTGCTTACGTAGGGAGGATTCCGAGCTACGTCGGATCGGATGGCTTAATTGCCGGCGTAGCCAACAATTTTGGCAACGGGGTCACATACATGTGCAGCGCCGTGCCGCTTGTGCGCGCAGTGAGCGGCTTTGATGCTGATAGGCCCTCTACTGTGCCGAATCCTTCGGCAGTGGACGACTTCATGGCTGACCGAGATCCCTTGTGCGACGACGTTCTAGCGCTACTTGAGCGTCAAGAGACATTGCTCGGCGGGTGGGCCGCAAGTGATCCTACAATTCCCGCCGCCCAATGGAGCCCCGAGCAGCGAAGGATCAATAACGCTGCGCGCGAGGTTCTCATGACCGACCTGCCCGAATTTCGTCGATTGGCGAAAGGGGCTGAGGGTCGAGTAATAGGCGATTTGCTTGCTACCCAGATCGCGTATACGCAGGCCTACGCAGATGCCATTTCCGACTACGCGCCGGATCACAATCAGCTGTGGAGGACAGCTATTGCGCTGGCGGGCGGCATAGGAGCCGCCTGTGAGGCGCAGTCGTGAACTGGTGGAATACTGAACCGCACAGCGGAATGTACGGTAGGCAAACCGTCGTCCCACCTGCATGGCCGCAGGTCGACGAGGAAATCCTTGCTCAATCGGCCACGAGGTTCGAGAGTCTCAAGATCCGTATCCGGGCATCGGTTATCCCAGCCCTACGTGCACAAATGATGGCTATGTCGGACGCGTGGGACGGCGTGGGTTCCGAAGCCGCGCGGAACGAAGCAAGTGCCATCATCGACCAGCACGAGGCGAACGCGACGGCTTCCGATGATGTCGCAAACAAGCTTCGCGCTATTGAATCGGCCGTCGTTAAAACGAAGATTGCTGCGAACACCACCGCAGAGCAGGCGCAGGCAGATTGCGAGGCGATCGCAGCCGATAAGGCCCTTCCGCCGGAAGTGAAGGAAGCGCTGATCAAAGGACGGATCACTGAGGGGCTCGCGGATAACTTGCAACTGGTGGCCTCGAATACCGTCGAGCTGGCAAGCAATATCGATGTAGCGCCAGGAACGCCGGGGGCTAACGGTGCGATGTTCGCCGGTACGACACCGCCACTCCCTCGATCATTGCCCACACAGGGCACACCCGATTTTAACGAGTCGAACCGTGCCAAGGTCCCCTACTTCCAAGCTGCCCAAGACTCCGGCGGTGGGAGTGCTGGAGTTGCTGGAGGCGCACCTGCCCCAACGCCCCCAACACCCCAAGCCGCACCCGCTGCACCGCTGGCCGCGCCAGCCGATCGCCCGGCAGCAGCTGCAGCACCCACACACGCAATCGGTGGCAGCTCATCTTCAGCTGGAGGCGGAGCGTCCTCGGGCCTGAGTTCCTCGGGCGG
>JAHZKD010000438.1 GCA_022600605.1 Actinomycetes bacterium | reverse complement strand
CCAGGGCAAGTCCTAAGCCCATAGTGCCGCTGGTGGATTCCACGATCCTCGCCCCGGGCTGCAGATCACCACGTTCGCGGGCCCGCTTGACCATGTGCAGAGCGGGTCGGTCCTTCATCCCGTTGGGGTTATGGCCCTCGAGCTTGGCCCAGAACCCGCTGCCTGGATCGGCCGGTGTTGTAGGCAAGAATATGAGCGGGGTGTTGCCCACTATTGAGCTGGCGCCACCACCGCCAGACATCACTGACCTCGTGGTTGCAGATGCCGGAAGTGCAGTGCGTTCTATCAATGCGATTCCCATGTGAGGGGCCGCCCATGCGCGGCCAAGAGTTGCTGACATGCCCCTTGCGGGCACGGCTAACAACTCGCCGAGACCCGCTTAGCGGCGCATCAGCGACGAATCACACAGAGATCAGCGATAACTACCCGGCCCGGCCGAGCCGGACCGAACCACACACCCGAAATCGGGGGGGCCCGCATTCGAAGCCACATGCCAGCAGCGACCATCACAACCGCCATCACCGCAGCAGCCACAACGGCCAACCCCCGCAACGGGTTCATGCTGCGGACCACTGCAACCACACCATCGGCACCTGAGGAGACCATTTGTCGCAACACACCCGCATGCGAATGGTTGGCAATAAGTTGGCTTTCCGCCACAGCCAATCCCTGGTGCGCCAAGCCCGAAGCCCCTTGGTCATCCCCGTGGCTATGGCTGTGGCTATGGCTCGGTATCCCCGCAGTGTGTCCGCCCTGAGCCTGACCACCAGCTGCACCGGTCAGAACCGGCAGACAAGCCACCACCAGAGCAAATAGAGCGATCAGCCATGCGGCTCGCGGCGACGTCCAGCGAGGCCGACCAACACCGGCACTACCCCCCCAAGCGCAGCGGCGGCCAAGTGTCGACACGCCGCCACAGTAACACGCAAAGGCCGCATACCCGCCCAGGGTAACCAGCCTGCTGCTTACGACCCAAAGAGACGTCCTCATCGCAGTCGGCGTCGCAAGTCGACAAAGTGGTTGCGGTAAGGGGATAGTGGCCATGCCTATGGCCGACTGCCCGTGTCGCACGTCACCCCTTGGGTGGCATGTTCTACTCCGTAACGCTGGCTGCGATGCTGGCACCGGTGGTTGCCATCGCGATCCTCGTCTACCTGTGGAGTCGCAGGTGCGGGACCACGCCGTGGCCTCTGGTGACCACGATGGTGGCGACTCAAATCGTGATCGCTGCATTGGCCTTCCTCGACAGTCCTCAGACCGCATTGATGTGGTGGATGAACTTATGCCCTCGTACGGAATGCAACGTCAAATCGGTGTCCAGCTAGACGTCGCCTCGACGACGACGCTGGAGTTTCAGATCGCTGTCGCGCCGCATCCCGTGGCGAGGTGGTTGAGTCGCTGTCATTCGTGCTGAACGGCAGGCCAAGAAACTGCAAGGGACCTGCGCCGGCGTCCATCGTCGCAGCGCTGCCCCTGGTGTACGCCATCGCGTGGGTCGGCCGTCCCATACCCATAATGCTATCCGGCTCACCGAGGAACACATCATGGTGAGAAGCCCCTCCGGGTGCCGCGACTTGCCGGACCGGACGCCGCCGGTGACTAGGATCCTCACCCCGACATCGTAGTGAGGGACCGCACCCAGTCCATCGCCTCACCGACCGTGTGAACCGTTGGCACGTCGGATACCTTCGCAGGGCGACGCACGATCACGGTCGGGATCCTGAGGTGCTCGGCGGCGGCCATCTTCGCCCAGGTGTACTCGCCGCCCGAATCTTTGGTGACCAGCACGTCGGCGCGATGCTCACGGATGAGTGTCATCTCGTCGGCAAGCGCGAAGGGGCCCCGGCTGTTCAACAGCCGCCAACCCGCGGGAAGCTCGACCTCGGGAGTATCCACCACGCGTGCCAGCACGGCTCTTTCCTCCAGTTGCGGGACGAACCGGGTGAGTTCCTGGCGCCCCACGGTCAGGAAGGGTCGTTGTCCTAGTTGCGCGGCGGCTGCGGCGGCGTCCTCGTGGGAGTCCACCCAACGCCAGGACTCGCGCGACCGATCCGCCCAACCCGGTCGTTCCAGCCGCAGCAGCGGCCAGCTCCGATCTGCTGTCGCGCAGGCCGCGGCAGCGTTAGCCGAAATATTCTGCGCGAAAGGATGTGTCGCATCGATGACGGCGTCATAGTCGACCAGCGCCGACAGCAGACCGTCCAGGCCGCCGAAGCCGCCGACTCGCAGGCCACCGACGGGCAGTCGTGGGTCCGCGACCCGCCCCGCGAGCGACGTCGTCACTTCGATGCCAGCCCCGGTCAGTAGTTCGGCCAGCGTTCGGGCTTCTGAGGTGCCGCCGAGCAGCAGGAGTCTCATCAAGGGGCGCCCGGCGGCAGAAACGGCAGACCCGGCGGGGGTCCGCCCCGTACGAGTTCAACAAGAGCATCGACGTCGAGACATTTCTCGATGAGGTCGCCCAGTAGTTCGAGGCGTTGCTCGCGGGCGCGTGGGAACGAGACGCCGGAAGGGTCAAGCCCCAGCGTCTCGCGAAGGAATAGTGCCCGGAGGTCGTCGCCTTCGAACGCACCATGCCACATGGTGCCGAAAATCTGGCCGGACCGTGCGCCACCGAGAAATTCCTCGACGCACGGTCCGGGGGCAACGCGCCCATGATGGATCTCATATCCAGCGGACGGTGCGCCGAGCCATTGTCCTTCAGACAACCGAAGTGTCTTGGCTGCAAGGAAATTCGTCTCGACGTCGAGAAGACCTAGGCCGTCGACTTCGGCGCCGGCGCCTTCGATGCCGGCGCAATCGTCGACCGTGCGGCCCAGCATCTGGAAACCACCGCAGATGCCGAGCACTGGCCTCCCGGCGGCGGCGTGGGCCACTACCGCGCGGTCCAGCCCGCGCGACCGCAACCAGGCCAGGTCGGCGATCGTCGCGCGGGTGCCCGGCAGCACGACTAGATCTGCGTCGATGAAATCATCAGGGCGGGAAGCGAACACAACATCAAGATCGGGCTCGAGGCCGAGCGCGTCGACGTCGGTGAAGTTGCTGATGTGGGGCAGTCGCACAACCGCGACGCGGCGGGCATCCGCGCTGGGTGAGCGCCGCCCCTGAAGGCCCAGACTGTCCTCGGAGTCCAGCCAGACATCGGGGTGCCAGGGCAGCGTGCCGAAGACCCGCCTGCCGGTAATCCGCGCCAGATCACGCAGCCCCGGCGCGAGCAGGTTCGGGTCTCCCCGGAACTTGTTCACCACGAATCCCGCAATCAGCTCCTGGTCCGCTGGAGACAGCAGAGCTACGGTACCGAAGAAAGCTGCGAACACTCCCCCGCGGTCGATATCGCCGACGACGACGGTCGGCAGACCCGCGTGCCGGGCTAACCCGAGGTTGACGTAATCGCCTGCCCGGAGGTTGATCTCGGCTG
>JAHZKD010000437.1 GCA_022600605.1 Actinomycetes bacterium | reverse complement strand
GGCAGCGCTCACCGATGACAGCCCGTCGGCGCTGACGTCATGTGCACAGCAGGGTGTGGCTGTCATCGAGCCCGGCGCCGCCGCCGATCGGATAACCGACTTCGCGCTCGTCGTCACCAGCCCTGGGATCCCGCCTACCGCGCCGGTGTTGGCGGCGGCTGCCGCGGCGGGTGTCCCGGTCTGGGGGGATGTCGAGTTGGCCTGGCGACTCGACCAGTCGGGGCTGTTCGGTCCGCCGCGGCGATGGCTGGTCGTGACCGGTACCAACGGCAAGACGACGACGACATCGATGCTGCACGCGATGCTTGAGGCCGCGGGGCGGCGTGCGGTGCTGTGCGGCAACATCGGTGAACCGGTTCTCGAAGTACTGGACCAGCCTGCTGATGTATTTGCCGTGGAGCTATCCAGTTTCCAGCTGCATTGGGCGCCCTCACTGTGCCCCGAGGCGGGGGTGGTGCTCAACGTCGCCGAGGACCACTTGGACTGGCACGGCTCGATGCAGGCGTACGCGAAGGCAAAGGCGCGTGCTTTGACGGGGCGGGTGGCCGCCGGTGGGCTCGATGACCCCGTTGCGGCCGCCCTGCTGGAGAAGGCTCCTGCGCAGATGCGGGTGGGTTTCCGGTTGGGTGACCCTGGGCCCGGCGAGGTCGGCGTTCGTGACGGAGCGATCGTCGACAACGCTTTCGGCGATGCGCTGGTCCTGGCCGAGACCGGCAGCATTCCAGTGGCTGGTCCGGTCGGGGTGCTTGATGCTCTCGCAGCGGCTTGCTTGGCGCGCGCGGTGGATGTGCCGGCATCGGCGATCGCTGACGCGCTGGCGATATTCCGGGTGGGCCGGCACCGTGCCGAGGTCGTCGCGGTGGTCGACGGCATCGCCTATGTTGACGACTCCAAGGCAACCAATCCGCACGCTGCCCAAGCCTCGATCAGCGGGTATCCGCGGGTGGTGTGGGTGGCGGGGGGTCTGCTCAAGGGAGCTTCGGCCGACGGGCTTGTCGCAGCGGTCGCTGGCCGGCTCGCTGGTGCTGTGCTGATCGGCCAGGATCGGATTGTCCTGAGCAAGGCGTTATCGCGACACGCACCGGATGTCCCCGTTGTCGAGCTTGTGACGGGAGAGGATTCTGGGGTGCCTGAGAGAGTTGGTTCCCTTGAGTCAGGTGTGACCTATGTGACTCAAAATGTCGACGTTCGGGAGCAGCCGGTGGCCGACGCGGTGATGGCGGCCGTCGTGGATGCCGCTCGCGGATTGGCCCGACCGGGTGACACGGTTCTTCTTGCCCCGGCAGGGGCCTCGTTCGATCAGTTCAGCAGCTACGGGCACCGCGGAGACTCGTTCGCCGCAGCGGTGCGCGCCATCGTCGGGTAAATGGGCAGAGTCGGGTAACGGGCAGAGTCGGGCGAAGATGGCGAGAACGGCGAAAACACTGTGAGCAGCATCCTCACCCGGTTGCGCAACCGTCGCACGAACCCCGTTGCCGAGAATCAGGCCACATCGAACATTTCCGCCGCACCCGGGCCGCGCACCCGATTCGGGGCCCGGCTTGGACACCCGATGACGTCGTTTCACCTGATCATCGCGGTCACGGCACTGCTGACCATAATGGGCCTGACCATGGTGCTTTCAGCCTCGGGTGTGTACTCCTATGACCAGGACGGCTCCCCATGGGTGGTCTTCGCCAAACAGTTGATGTGGACGGTCGTCGGCCTGGTCGCGTTCTACCTCGCGCTACGGATGAAGGTGCAGGTCATGCGCAGGCTGGCCTTCACCGGGTTCGCCATCAGCATCCTCTTGCTCGTCCTGGTGCTGATCCCGGGAATCGGGAAGGTGGCCAACGGATCGCGAGGCTGGTTCGTGGTGTCCGGTTTCTCCATGCAGCCCTCCGAGCTCGCAAAGATCGCCCTGGCAATCTGGGGTGCGCACCTGCTGGCCGCTCGCCGAATGGAGCGGGCTTCACTGCGTGAAATGCTTGTTCCGTTGGTGCCCGCGGCAGTGATCGCGCTAGCACTGGTCGTCGCGCAACCCGACCTGGGGCAAACAATGTCGATGGGCGTGATCCTGCTCGGCCTGCTCTGGTACGCAGGGCTGCCGTTGAGGGTGTTCCTGAGTTCGTTGGGGGCGGTGATCTTCTCGGGGGCCGTTCTCGCGCTGTCTGAAGGGTATCGATCCGATCGCGTGCAGTCCTGGCTCAACCCGGCCGCTGACTCGCAGGGTTCCGGCTATCAGGCGCGCCAGGCCAGGTTCGCATTGGCCAACGGCGGTTTCTTCGGCGACGGGCTGGGGCAGGGCTCAGCCAAATGGAAATATCTGCCCAACGCCCACAACGACTTCATCTTTGCGATCATCGGTGAGGAGCTGGGCTTCATCGGCGCCGCCGGGCTGTTGTGCCTGTTCGGCCTGTTCGCCTACACCGGCATGCGGATCGCGCGTCGGTCGGCCGACCCGTTCCTGCGGTTGCTCACGGCCACTGCCACGTTGTGGATCCTCAGCCAGGTGTTCATCAACGTCGGGTACGTGGTGGGGTTGCTGCCGGTCACGGGGTTGCAGCTGCCGTTGATCTCGGCCGGTGGCACATCGACTGCCACGACGCTGCTGATGATCGGCATCATGGCCAACGCCGCACGTCACGAACCAGAGGCGGTCGCCGCTCTGCGGGCCGGCCGCGATGACCGGTTCAACCGGCTGCTGCGCCTGCCGCTACCGGCGCCGTACGTCCCCACGCGTACCGAGGCCCTGCGCGACCGACTGCAGTCGCGTTCTGTCTCCCCGTCGGCTCAGGTCGGGCGCAAGCAGACGAAGAAGCGGGCGGGCACGTCCCGAACGGACGACCATCCGGCGCGCCGGTCTGCAAAAACCCGAGGCAAGCCGCCGGTTTCGGCCGGCAGGTCCTCGGTCGGATATGGTGCTGGCCAGCGCAAGCAGGGCCGAAGGGCTCGCACACTGGAAGGTCAGCGTCACGGGTGAGGGCGATTTCTGTGGTTCTCGCCGGCGGTGGCACGGCGGGCCACGTCGAACCGGCGATGGCGGTCGCCGACGCTCTCACCGCGCTGGACCCGGGTCTGCGCATCACCGCGCTAGGCACTGAGCGTGGCCTGGAGACCCGACTCGTGCCAGAACGTGGATACCAACTCGAGCTGATCAACCCAGTGCCGTTGCCCCGGAAGGCCTCTGCTGATCTCATCCGGTTGCCGGGGCGGGTGTGGCGCGCAGTCAGGCAGACACGGGCCGTCCTTGATGATGTTCGGGCCGACGTCGTCATCGGGTTTGGCGGATACGTCGCTGTGCCCGCCTATCTGGCCGCACGCAGTGCCCGGCCCCGCAGGAGGGTGCCTGTGGTCCTCCATGAGGCGAACGCGCGCGCAGGCTGGGCGAACAGAGTGGGTGCCAGGTCAGCGCAGCGGGTCCTCTCCGCGGTGCCCGATCCCGGCCTACGTCATGTCGAGGTCGTAGGGGTCCCGGTCGGGGAATCGATTGCCTCGTTGGACCGGATGGCGCTGCGCCATGAGGCGCGCGAGTATTTCGGCTTCGCCGAGGACGCCCGAGTGTTGTTGGTGTTCGGCGGTTCGCAGGGTGCTCAGTCCCTCAACAAGGCGGTGTCCGGGGCAGCGGAAAGCCTTGCCAACAAAGGCATTTCGGTCCTCCACGCGCACGGGCCGAAGAACACCCTCGACTTGCGTGTCCCGATCGCTGGCGGCCCGCCTTACGTCGCCGTGCCCTACCTGGACAAAATGGCCCTGGCCTATGCGGCGGCTGACCTGGCGATCTGCCGTTCCGGCGCGATGACGGTCGCTGAGCTTACGGCCGTCGGGCTGCCCGCGGTCTATGTGCCGCTGCCGATCGGTAACGGCGAACAGCGCCTCAATGCCCTTCCGGTCGTCAACGCCGGTGGTGGCATCATCGTCGATGACCGGGAGCTTTCCGAGGGCTTCGTCGCCGACACGGTCACCACCCTTCTCAACGACCAGGCCAAGCTGGCAGCGATGACGGCCGCTGCCGCGTCGGCGGGACAACGCGATGCCGCGCACAGGGTGGCGCAGGTGGCGCTTGACGTCGCGCGGGCCGGGCGTGGAAGGCGGCAGCGATGAACGCAGGTGCGGACGTGATTGACCTGCCCGACGAGTTGCAACGGGTGCACATGGTGGGTATTGGCGGGGCCGGTATGTCGGGCATCGCGCGCGTCCTGCTGGATCGCGGGGGCATGGTCTCGGGATCGGATGCCAAGGAGTCGCGTGGGGTGATCGCCCTGCGGGCCCGCGGGGCCACGGTCCGCATAGGCCACGACGCCTCGTCGCTGGACATGCTGCCAGGTGGTCCGACGGCGGTGGTCACCACCTACGCCGCGATCCCGAAAACCAATCCCGAACTTGTCGAAGCGCGCCGGCGGGGCATCCCGGTGATCCTTCGGCCGGCCGTGCTGGCGAAACTGATGGTCGGACACACCACGCTCATGGTGACCGGCACCCACGGCAAGACCACCACGACGTCCATGCTGATCGTGGCATTGCAGCACTGCGGGCTCGATCCGTCATTCGCGGTGGGCGGCGATCTCGGGGAGGCGGGCACCAATGCCCATCACGGCAGCGGAACCTGCTTTGTCGCCGAAGCCGATGAGAGCGATGGTTCGCTGCTCGAATACCAACCCGACGTCGTGGTCGTCACCAACATCGAGGCCGATCATCTGGATTTCTTTGGCAGCGCCGGAGCTTACGCCGCCGTATTCGACCAGTTCGTCGAGCGCATCAAACCTGACGGCACGCTGGTGGTCTGCGCCGACGATCCAGGTGCCAGGGCATTGGCCGAACGTACTGAGGAGCTTGGGATCCGGGTTCGCCGCTACGGAAGTGATCAGGACCTGGACGCGACGTTGGTCGACTGGGAGCAGCACGGCACCGGTGCCATCGCGAGGATCATGCTGCGCGGCGAGTCCCAGCCGCGGGTAATGCAACTCTCTGTGCCGGGTCGCCACATGGCGCTCAACGGCCTGGGCGCACTGCTGGCCGGCATCGAGGCAGGCGCTGCTCCCGAAACCGTGCTCGAGGGTCTGGCCGGATTCGAGGGGGTGCGCCGCCGTTTCGAGTTTGTCGGTAGCGCCAACGGTGTCCGTGTCTTTGATGACTACGCGCACCATCCGACCGAGGTCCGTGCCACCTTGACAGCGTTGCGTGCCGTGGCCCAGCAGCACGAAACCGGCCGGGCCATTGTGGTTTTTCAGCCACATTTGTATTCCCGCACAGAGGCTTTCGCTTCTGAATTCGGTCAGGCGCTGGACATCGCGGACCAGGTCTTCGTTTTGGACGTGTTCGCGGCGCGGGAGCAGCCGCTCGCCGGAGTCAGCGGGGCCACCGTTGCCGACGCGGTGACTGCCGAGGTGGCTTATGTGCCCGACTTTTCGGCGGTGTCCGCGCGGGTCGGCGCGGTCGCGCACCCCGGTGACGTGATCGTGACCATGGGTGCCGGCGATGTGACCATGCTCGGCAGGGAGATCCTGGCTGTGCTGCAGGCAAACGCCGATCGCAGCGAGCCGGGCGGACTCGATACGGTCCGGCGATGACCGCACCGAGTCAGGGTGAACCCGAACCCGCCAGCGAGGGCGAGGGTTCGGAGCCGGCCACAGCGCAGGACGAGGTTGCGGGTACCGGGGATGCCGAAGGTACCGAGGCGTCCGGGGCCACCGGGGCCACCGGGGCTTCCGGGGATGCCGAGGATGCTGACGCTGCCGGGGGTGCCGGGGGTGCCGCGGGCGCCGAGGCTGCCGCGGGTGCTGGGGATGTCGGGGATGTCGAGGGACCGCGCCGTCGCGCCCGGCGTGAACGTGAGGAACGCCGGGCGGCTCAGGAGCGGGCCACTGCCATCGAGGAGGCCCGCCGGGAGGCCAAGCGCCGCGCGCTGGGCGAGACGGTGCAGGAGACGAAGACGCTCGGTCGCGGCGCCGTCCGAGGGCTTAAGCTATTGATGTGGACTGCGTTGGTCGCGGTTCTGGTTGTGGGCCTTGGGCTGCTGCTCTACTTCACGCCGCTCATGTCGACTCGCAGCGTTGCCGTCACCGGGCTGAGTGCGGTCACCGAGGAGGAGGTGGTCGCTGCGGCCG
>JAHZKD010000436.1 GCA_022600605.1 Actinomycetes bacterium | reverse complement strand
GCACCACTGTCGATCATCAAGCAGTACATCGAACAACAGGACCGTCCCGACTAACCGCGGCCAGCTACGCCAGCCGCCCATAGAGGATCGGCTACCTCCCGGCCGTAAACGGCCAGGCTTCCGCCGAAGACGTTGTGTGAAGATTCGCTCAAGAACCAGCCGTAGGACCGAGCTAGATGCGCAGGCTGGTCGAGTTACCGGCACGATGGACTGATGGACTCCACTGCGGCCCATCCCTTTACCGGCGCGGGGTACCGGGCGCTTGTCGTCGAGGATGTAGTTCCGCTGGCCAAGGTGTTGGCCTCGTATTTGGAACGCGAACATTTCGAGGTGACCATCTGCCACGACGGGACAGAGGCGGTCACTGTGGCCTGCGAGGTCGACCCGGATGTCGTGGTGTTAGACCTGGGGCTGCCCGGTATCGACGGGATTGAGGTGTGCCGGCAGCTGCGACTCTTCTCCGACGCCTATGTGGTGATGTTGACCGCCCGCGACGCCGAAGTTGACACGCTTGTCGGACTGTCGGTGGGTGCCGACGACTATGTCACCAAACCGTATAGCCCTCGGGAACTGGTGGCGCGCATCCGCGCGATGCTGCGCCGGCCCCGTACCGCTCATTCGCATCTTGGCGGTGCCCGCGACATTGGCGAACAGCCCGCGCCGCGGCGGGTATTCGGATCGCTATCAATCGATGTAGACGGCCGCGAAGTCTTCCTGGCCGGAGAACCGGTGGCGCTCACACGGACCGAGTTCGACATCCTGGCCGCCTTGTCAACCCGGCCCGGGGTGGTATTGAGTCGTCGTCAACTGCTGGAGTCGATCTGGGGTGAGCCGTGGGTGGGCAACGACCATGTGGTCGATGTCCACATCGGTCACCTTCGCCGAAAACTGCGCGACGACCCAACTGATCCGACGTTTGTGTTCACCGTGCGGGGTGTGGGCTACCGAATGGCAGGTGGGTTATGAACGCGGGTAGGACCAAGGGTGCGGTCCGCGACCATTGGCGACGGCGGCGTTTCGGTATCGGTGCCCGCCTGCTGGTCGCACAATCCCTGGTTCTGGCCGCGGGCGCGGCGACGACCTGGATGGTGGCCACCTTCGTCGGCCCGCCGCTGTTTCGGCACCACCTGCGCATGGCCGGGGTCGCGCATGAATCCAACGAGCAGTTCCACGCCGAGCAGGCCTATCACTATGCCACCGCCATCTCCATATCCGTCGCGGTCGGTGTCGCTGCCTTAACGGCGTTGGTAGTGAGCGCTTATTTCAGTAGACGATTGCAGCGTTCGGTTGCCGAGGTGTCCTCGGCGGCAACCGCTGTCGCTGAGGGCCACTACGGCATCCGGGTGTCGCCACCGAGTCTGGGTGAAGACTTCGCCAAACTTTCCCGAGCCTTCAACGAGATGGCCCACCGTCTGGAGTCCGTCGAGACCACCCGCCGTCAACTGCTCGGTGACTTGGCCCACGAGATCCGCACACCGGTCTCGGTGCTAGAGGCCTACATGGAGGCCGTGGAGGATGGGGTGAAGACTCTGGATTCCGAAACCATCGCGATGCTGCGGGACCAGACACGTCGGTTGGTGATCTTCGGCGAGGACCTCGCTGCCCTCGCCGAGGCCGAAGAGGCGCGTGCCACGATCACCCGAGAATGGGTCGACCCGGCCGCGGTGATCGCCAGAACAACCCATGCCGCCGCCGACCGATACGCCGCCAAGCGTGTCTCCTTGGCGACGCCCGAGGGCAGCCTTCCACCCATCTGGGCTGACCCGCACCGACTCGGCCAGGTGCTGGCCAACCTGCTGGACAACGCGCTACGGCATACCCCACCCGGCGGCACGGTCAAGGTCAGCACTGTCGCCGATCGAGATGAGCTCACCATCACCGTGGCCGACAGCGGGGAAGGAATCGACGCCGCCCACTTACCCCATGTGTTCGACCGGTTCTACCGTGCCGACACCGCCCGCGGCCGCGACCGAGGCGGGGCGGGTATCGGGCTGGCCATCGCCAAAGCACTCACTGAGGCCCACGGCGGGCGCATCACCGCACACAGCCAAGGATGGGGTACCGGTAGCGCATTCACCGTCGTCCTGCCGATCCGTCCTGCCTCAGACGACGACGCCACCCACTATGCCGGGGAATCACAACCAGCCACCATGTAGCGGGCGGTTCGGACTCAGCGCAGTGCGTCCAGGAGTTGGTTCATGGTGTCGATTTCTTCTTGTTGGCTGGTGATGATGGACTGGGCGAGGGCGATTGCTGGCGAGAACTGCCCCTTCTTGATCTCTTTCTGCGCCATGGTGATCGCGCCTTCATGGTGTGTGATCATCTGGGTCAAGAACAACTCGCTTGCTGCAACACCCTGGGCGTCGTTCAAGGCGTCCATATCCGCTGGCGACATCATCCCCATCATCCCGTCCATTCCGGGCATCATTGAGCCGCTGGGCATCGTGCCGGGTCCGGGTGCATCGCTGTGAGTTGGGGTGGGCGGCGGTCCGCTCATGTCTGGCATCTCCATTCCTGGCATGCCCATGCCTGGTGTCATCGCCATCGTGGGCATGCCCCATTGGGTGAGCCAGTCCTGCATTTGTTGGATCTCTGGATCCTGCGCGGCCTTGATTTGGGTGGCTAAGTCGCTTACTCGCGGGTCGATATCGGACTTGGCCAGAATGATGTCGCTCATCTCGATGGCCTGCTGATGATGCGGAATCATGTGGTGGACGAACTTGACATCGGCATGGTTGTGCACGGCCGCCGGCGCCGCGCTCGATGGCGCAGCGGTCGACGGCGCCGTGCTCGGTGACGGCTCGGTCTGTTCGGTACCGGAGTCGCTACATGCGGTCGCGGTAGCGAGTACGGCGACGGCGGCTGCCCCCACCATCATGGTCTTTGTTGCGTGCACCAAGAGTCCCTTTCTTCGACTATTTACGCGGCGTCCTCGTGGCTGGCTGCCGCGTTAGTCCAGACTCGTGGCTGCCGGTATGGCTGCACTAGTCGTTGTATGAAGATTCGATAAAGAAGGAGTAGCCTCACGTCGATTCTCGGACCACGTAAGGCGATTCCGCCCCGGCGACATCGCCGGGGTCCGAATTGTGCAGCGGTAGGTCAGAAAGTGTCGGCCCTTCTGGCGGTGCCTTGTCGGCACTGCGGACCGGTTCTCGTGGCAGGCCGGTTTATCGCGTTGGACTGATTGAACCGCCTGTTCCGGTTAAAGCTCCCCCTCGCCCACGGGTTCGCGCGTGACTGGCTTTTGGAATGCCAGCCGTCGGATCCAACCCAGCTGGGCCCGGCTTCGTTGGCCCTTTGCATCGGCGTACCGATATCGCTGGTCACTCTCGATGTGGTGTTCAGCGTTCCAGGACTGACCATGCAATGTCGGGCACCCGAGGTGGAGTCGGCCTGCCGCGAGGTCACGGTTCCAGTTCGACCCACGTCTGTAGGGGAGGGATCGTTGGGGTCCGCGTTTGCTGTTGCTGCACCGAATGTCAGGGTAACCACGCTGAGGGCGAGGGCACCCAACCCGATGACGAACAGCTTGGTGGACTTGAGGGCGAGGGCGGCCATCGGCTGCCCTTTTGCGGTGACGAGATCTGTGGTGAAAGGTGCTGCGATGTGCAGGACCGGGGTGTGGCCGACCATGGCGCCGGGCCGTTCGTGGCGGCCGAGACGACGTTGGGTGCAGGCACGTGGGTGGGGAGTGCGCATCGATAGGACGTGATTCATGGTGTGCGGTCGTTTCTGT
>JAHZKD010000435.1 GCA_022600605.1 Actinomycetes bacterium | reverse complement strand
GCGTGGTGCATCGTGACCAACCGAGCCGCGGGCTGCTTGAGGAGGCCGAGCGTGCGCAGCTGTTGGTTGTAGGTAGCCACGGTCGAGGCGGTTTCACCGGAATGCTGCTGGGCTCGGTGGGTTCGCAGGTGGTGCATTCGGCCCGGGTTCCGGTGATCGTGGCGCGCCGAAAATAGCGTTAGGTCGATGCCCGCCGCTTGCCGCGCAGTGGGCTGCCCCGCTTGCCGCTTTCAATACCGCTAGCCCCTTCCAATTGGAAACGGTTATGGTTATCGCTTATGAGGGCCTCCCGTCGTCCGTTGGCCGGCGTCGTCACGCTGCTCGCGTTGACCGGCTCACTGGGACTGTCGGCCTGCTCGCCGGAGAAAGACGCCGAGAACGCGGCAGGCGGCACCAGTGCCCCCGCACCGGGTGGGTGTGCCGCGACCCCGGTCAACGTCGCCGTCAGCGTGGACCAGTGGGGCGACATCGTCTCCGAGCTGGGCGGTGAATGCGCGAAGGTGACGACGGTGTTAGCCAGTTCGTCGGTTGACCCGCACGAATTCGAGCCAGCGCCGGCAGACGCCGCGACTTTCGCGAATGCACAGCTCGTCGTCGTCAACGGTGCGAACTACGATCCGTGGGCTTCCAAGCTCGCCGCTACTTCGGCCCCAGAGGCACCCGTCGTCGACGCGGCCGAAGTGACAAAGGCAGCGGAGGGCGCAAATCCGCACCTGTGGTACAGCCCATCGGCGGTGACTGCGGTGGCCGACGCGGTGACCGCGGAACTTTCGACGCTTTCCCCTGAGGTCAAGAGTTACTTCGCCGAACGGCGCTCGGCCTTCACTGCCTCGATGGAGCCTTACAACACACTGCTTGACGCCATCCGAGCCCGTGCTTCGGGGAGGCCCTACGCGGCTACTGAGAATGTTTTCGACTACACGGCCAACGATATCGGCCTGGTGAATATGACGCCGCCGGGATACCAGAGGGCATCGGCCAATAAGTCAGATGCGTCGCCGGCCGACGTGGAGGCATTCCAGCGTGCCCTGGCTGAGCACCAGATCGATGTCCTGATCTACAACACCCAGACCCAAGGGTCGGTACCCGAGGAGATTCGCAGTGCCGCTGACGCCGCCGGCGTGCCGGTCGTCGAAGCGACCGAGACAGTGCCGCCGTGGGCGACGTCCTTCGAGCAGTGGCAGGTAGCGCAACTGAAGGCTCTGGCGAAGGCGCTCGGTGTCGCGGGGTGAGCATGAAGTGCCAGCGGTAGCGCTGGCATTCGAGGATGTCAGCGTGGTGCGAGGCGGCAAGCTCATCTGGTCCGAGGGCACCTTCGAGGTTCCCGCCGGCGGCATCGTGGCGGTCATCGGGGCCAACGGATCGGGTAAAACGAGCTTGCTCAATGTAGTCCTGGGTTTGATTCCTCCGGCCTCCGGCTCGGTTCGAGTGCTGGGCAAGTCTCCCGGCGAGCTCAACGATCGCATCGGCTACGTTCCGCAGAACTACGCCTCGGCATCCGGTGAGGCGATCCGGGCTCGCGACGCGGTCATGTTGGGCCTCAACGGGACACGCTGGGGGATTGGTATGTCGACCCGACAGGATCGGCGGAGAGTCAACCAAATCCTGGACGCAGTTGGGGCTGGGGCTTTCGCAAGTCGGCGCCTCTCACAACTCTCGGGCGGACAACGCCAGCGCATCGCCATTGCCGAGGCCCTGGTGGCACGTCCAAAGATGCTGATCCTCGACGAGCCGCTGGCATCGTTGGATCTGCGCAACCAGCGTGAGATCGTCCAACTGTTGGCGGCTCTCAACGACGAGCTGGGAGTCACCGTCTTGGTGGTTGCTCATGACTTGAATCCGCTACTTGGCGTGCTAAGCAGCGCGATCTATTTGCTCGACGGACATGCGCATTTTGACGTCCTCGATGACGTCGTCGACGAAACGTTGCTCAGCCATCTCTACGGAACCCCGATCCAGGTCGTTCGGACACCGCAAGGCGAACTGTACATGAGGAGTCCCTGATGTCTGTGCAGGTTCTTTCCGTTGGCTATCAAGATAATTGGTGGCAGATCCTCAACGCGTCCTTCATGGTCAATGCGCTAGCCGGTGGCACGATCGTTGCGCTTGCCGCCGGGCTGATTGGTTACTTCGTCATCGTGCGCAATGCGGCCTTCGCCGCGCATGCGTTGGCCCACATTGGCTTCCCGGGCGCAACCGGTGCGGTGCTGGTCGGTCTGCCCGTTGGATTGGGTCTCGGAGTGTTCTGCGTCGGTGGGGCACTGGTGATCGGTGCGCTGGGCAAGCGTGCTTCGGATCGCGAAGTGGCGACGGGCACGATCCTGGCGCTGGCGACCGGCTTTGGACTGTTCTTCAACTCATTGGCCACCAAGAGTTCGAGCACCATGACCAACGTGCTGTTCGGAAACCTGCTGGCGATCTCGCGGGAGCAGCTGGTGACATTCAGCGTGCTGCTGCTGATGTTGGCCGTCAGCGTCGGTGTGCTCTACCGACCGCTGTTGTTCTCCTCGGTTAATGCCCCTGTCGCGGAGGCGAAGGGGCTGCCGGTGCGGCTGCTATCCATGATCTTTATGGCGTTGCTCGGGTTGGCAATCACCATGGCCGTACAGGCGGTTGGCACGCTGCTGTTGTTTGCGCTCGTCGTTACCCCGGCCGCAACCGCGATCATGCTCACTGCGCGGCCGCCTGCGGCGATGGCCATCTCTGCTGCCATAAGTGTGGTGTCGGTCTGGGCGGGGGTGGCCATAGCGGCGATATTCAACCTGCCGCCGAGCTTCGCCGTCGTCACCGTCGCGTGCGCGGCATGGCTCGTAGCGTGGGTACTGCATCGTCAGGTCCGACCGGCAACGGTGGCGGCGCGGCGGGCCGCAGCGGAGCGGCTAGCTGATCAGGCGGGAGCTGTTGGCGATCACGGCTATGATGAGCCGCCAGGAAGGAACTAGGCGTCCTGGCGCGGTGATTGGCGCTAGGTGCCGGCGTACGGTAGCAGCGCCATTTCCCGGGCGTTCTTGATCGCGATGGCCACTTGGCGTTGTTGTTGAACCGTCAACCCGCTGACCTGGCGGGACCGGATCTTCCCTCGTTCGGAGATGAATGTCCGCAACAGAGCGGTGTCCTTGTAGTCCACGGTGGTGATACCCAGGGCGTCAAGGGGATTGCGCTTCTTGCGCGGCGGCTCGGCGGGGGTCCGCCGTGGTTGGGGTTTCGTGCGTCTCACGGGGTCACCAACTTGAGACGCCGGGTAGTTCGCCTCGGTGCGCCATCTCCCTGACTCGGACCCGGGAGAGACCGAATTTGCGCAGATGGCCGCGCGGGCGGCCGTCGACGGCGTCGCGATTGCGCAACCATCTTCGATTTCTTGGCCATCTCAGCGTTCCTCACGAAAGTCGACATGACGTCGTGCGATGGGGTCGTGTCGCGCCACCACGGCTTCGATCCCGTCGCGGTCAATGACTCTGATTCCCTCGGCGCTGACCTGCAGCGTGACGCACCGACCCGACCTTCCGATGGCAGGACGTAGGTCTTACGCTGAATGTTGGGGTTTCGGCGCCGCCGGCTTCGTCGGTGCGAATGCGACACCGTGTTCCCGAAGCCCGGGGACCGTCCCTTGACTTGGCAGTGTGCCGACACGCGACCTCCTTCGGTTAATGACAATCGTTTTCGACAATGCTCGCTCGAGACGGTAACGTATGCCTCGGCTTATTGACAACTGTTCTCGATAGGAGAGTACATGCGGACTCCGGTGGTGCTGGTCGCCGGGCAAGGGGACAACGGCCGCGTTGCGGGCGAGTTGTTGGGAACCCCAGGCACCTTGGTGGTGGGGCATGAGTACGACGGACAGGTGGTACGGCGCTGGGTCAGCGTTGTACGGCGTGGTGAAGTCTCTACCAGTGAAATGCCTTTGGAGCTGTCCAATGGGTGCGCGACATGCACCATGCGCAATGACCTCTTGATCCTGCTTCGCCGCCTGCACCGTCGTTACGAGGTGGACCGCATCGTGGTATCGCTGGCTCCCTGGATGGAACCCGAACCGATCTGCTACGCGATCAACAAGGTCTCCGTGCATGTTGGTCCCGGATACTTCGACGGCCCGGCTGCCCGCGACGTTGTCATCGACGCAGTGGTAACCACTGTCGATTGCGAAGAATGGCTGGCTCAGGCGCTCGGATCCAGCGAGCTCGACGACGGCCGAACAGTAGCCCAAGTCGTCGTCGGGCAGGCAGAGTTCGCCGATGCCCTGGTGTTGAACCAGTCCGAGGCCGCGACGCTGGCGGTGCTGCGCCGACTGACGCCGTTGGCACGCATCACCGTCGGTGTGGATCGCGTCGAGCAGGCGCTGCGGCATCTGGAGCCGAACGCACGGCGAGGCAGAGAGCGCGACCCGCACGATCCTCTGCTGGCCGGTCAGCCGCCGCTGGATTCCGATGGCGCCGCGGCCCTGATGGAGTTCG
>JAHZKD010000434.1 GCA_022600605.1 Actinomycetes bacterium | reverse complement strand
GGTGCTCGACCTCATCGAGGAGGGGGTCGACCTCAGCGACCTGATGCTGGCCCGTCCGGTGCATGCCGTGCACGTCATCAGCCGGGACCCGTCGCTGCGTGCCACCGTTGCCCTGGCAGACGGTCGCGAACTCACCGGCCTCGCGTTGCAGCGGATCTACCTGGAACGGGTCGCGAAGCTGGTTGACAGCCGCGATCCCGACCCGCGCGCCACCCACGTTGTCGAGACGTGGGCGCATGTTCTCGACCTGCTCGAGCGCGATCCCATGGAGTGCGCCGACCTGTTGGATTGGCCGGCCAAGCTGCGGCTGATCAACGGCTTCCGGCACCGGGAGAACCTCAGCTGGTCGGCGCCGCGACTGCACCTCGTTGACCTGCAGTACTCCGACGTCCGCCTTGACAAAGGCCTCTACAACCGGCTCGTGGCCCGGGGCTCGATGCAGCGGTTGGTCACCGAGCAGGAGGTGCTCGACGCCGTGGACAACCCGCCGAGCGACACCCGCGCGTACTTCCGTGGCGAGTGTCTACGGCGGTTCGGCGCCGACATTGCCGCCGCGAGCTGGGATTCAGTGATCTTCGATCTCGGCGGCGATTCGCTGGTGAGGATCCCCACACTTGAGCCCTTGCGCGGCAGCAAGGCGCATGTGGGCGCACTGCTGGATGCCGTCGACAGCGCCTCCGAACTCGTTGAGCAGCTCACGACCGGACCCGGCGACCTCGCTGCCGACCGGTAGTGTGAAGGAACCCGGGTGCGCTGCACGACGCGCCTCCACGGGACAAGACATACGCAGGAGGCAGCAATGGCCCAAGAGCAGAGCAAGCGCGGCGGTGGGAGCGGAGAGGACGAAGACCCCACCGGTAGCACGGCCGCCGGCCAGGAGCGCCGCGAGAAGCTGACCGAGGAAACCGACGACCTGCTTGACGAGATAGACGATGTGCTGGAGGAGAACGCCGAGGACTTCGTGCGTGCTTACGTCCAGAAGGGCGGCCAGTGAGCTGGCCGCACCACGAACAATCACCATTAACCGAAGCGTTTAGTGCCTTTCGGCAAGGCGTGTCACAGGGCGGGGTGAATTTGTCAAATTTGTCCTCTTTCTCGGATTTCCTTCGCAATCAGGCGCCCCATCTGTTGCCCGGGGCTGGGCCGGTGCCGACGGACGCAGTGCCTCACGGCACCACAATTGTGGCGTTGAAGTACCCGGGCGGCGTCGTCATGGCCGGAGACCGGCGGGCAACCCAAGGGCACATGATCGCCAGCCGCGATGTACAGAAGGTGTACATCACTGACGACTACACCGTCACGGGCATAGCGGGTACGGCTGCTATCGCGGTCGAGTTCGCTCGGCTATACGCCGTCGAACTCGAGCACTACGAGAAGCTCGAAGGGGTCGCGCTGACGTTCCCCGGCAAGGTCAACAGACTGGCCACCATGGTGCGCAGCAATCTGGGTGCGGCGTTACAGGGTTTTGTCGCACTGCCCTTGCTCGCGGGCTACGACCTCGACGACCCGAACCCCGAGGGCGCAGGCCGGATCGTGTCGTTCGACGCGGCCGGCGGTTGGAACTTAGAAGAAGAGGGCTATCAGTCGGTGGGGTCCGGGTCGGTATTCGCCAAGTCGTCGATGAAGAAGCTCTACTCACGGGTAGTGGATGCCGACTCCGCCCTCCGGGTCGCGATTGAGTCGCTTTACGACGCCGCCGACGACGACTCGGCGACTGGTGGGCCGGATCTGGTGCGGGGCATCTATCCGACCGCTGTGACAATCGGTGCCGATGGCGCCGCCGATGTGGCTGAGCGGCACATTGCCGAGGTCTGCCGGGAGATCATCGAGAATCGTTCGCGGGTAAACACATTCGGCGTTGATGCTGAGGCCCTAGGGGAGGAGTCGTGAGCTTCCCTTATTTCATCTCGCCTGAGCAGGCGATGCGTGAGCGTTCTGAGCTCGCCCGTAAGGGTATTGCCAGGGGTCGCAGCGTGGTCGTGCTGGCTTATGCCGACGGGGTGCTGTTTGTCGCGGAGAACCCGTCTCGGTCGCTGCAGAAGGTCAGCGAACTCTATGACCGGATCGGGTTCGCCGCAGTCGGGCGCTTCAACGAGTTCAACAACCTGCGCAGCGGCGGTATCCGGTTCGCCGACACCCAGGGCTATGCGTACTCGCGCCGCGATGTGACCGGCCGTCAGCTGGCCAACGTCTACGCCCAGACGTTAGGCACCATCTTCACCGAGCAGGCCAAGCCCTACGAGGTGGAGCTGTGCGTGGCCGAAGTCGCCCACCACGGCGAGACCAAAGCCCCTGAGCTGTACCGCATCACCTACGACGGCTCGATCGCCGACGAGCCACATTTTGTCGTGATGGGCGGCGCCACCGAGCCGATCGCCGCGGCGCTGAACAGTACCTATGCCGAGAACGCCAGCTTGGCTGATGCGGTGGCTATCGCGGTGGCGGCGCTGAGCGCCAGCAGCGATGGGAGCGAGCCTCGCGCGCTGGGGCCTTCCACGCTGGAGGTTGCACATCTCAAGGCCGACCGGCCTCGGCGGGCGTTCCGCCGCATCACCGGTGCGGCGCTGGAAGCGCTTTTGCCCGAGGGCGAATCGAAGGACGCGGTGCCCGCCGCCGACACCGGAGACGATGACAGCTCTTGATGCTTTGAGCTGGTAGCAGGGGCGCGGTTGCCCCACATCGGCGTGGTCGAGCTGAGGTGCCCGCCTCCAGCAAGTAGTCTCAATGGGGTGCAGCGACGAATCATGGGCATCGAAACCGAATTCGGTGTCACCTGCACGTTTCACGGCCATCGCCGGCTCAGTCCCGACGAAGTCGCCCGTTACTTGTTCCGGCGGGTCGTGTCGTGGGGCCGCAGCAGCAACGTCTTCCTCCGAAACGGTGCCCGCCTGTATCTCGACGTGGGCAGTCACCCCGAGTACGCGACCGCCGAGTGCGACAACCTGCTGCAGTTGGTGACCCACGACCGCGCGGGCGAACGGGTGCTCGAAGACCTGCTGGTGGATGCTGAACAGCGCCTCGCCGACGAAGGCATCGGCGGTGACATTTACCTTTTCAAGAACAACACAGACTCCGCGGGTAATTCCTATGGCTGTCACGAGAACTACCTGATCGTGCGTGCCGGCGAGTTCTCCCGTATTTCCGATGTTCTCCTGCCTTTTCTGGTCACCCGCCAGCTGATCTGCGGCGCGGGCAAAGTTCTGCAGACTCCCAAGGCGGCGGCGTTCTGTCTATCGCAGCGGGCCGAACACATCTGGGAGGGCGTGTCGAGCGCGACGACCCGCTCGCGTCCGATCATCAACACGCGCGACGAGCCGCACGCTGATGCCGAAAAGTACCGCCGCCTGCACGTCATCGTCGGCGACTCCAACATGAGCGAGCCCACCACGATGCTCAAGGTGGGCTCGGCATCGTTGGTCCTGGAGATGATCGAGGCCGGTGTGGCGTTCCGTGACTTCTCGTTGGATAACCCGATTCGCGCTATCCGCGAGGTCAGCCATGATCTCACCGGCCGGCGGCCGGTGCGGCTGGCCGGCGGCAGGCAGGCTAGTGCGCTGGACATCCAGCGTGAGTACCATTCCCGCGCGGCGGACTACTTGCAGACCCGTGAAGCGAACGCGCAAATCTCTCAAGTCGTTGAGCTGTGGGGCCGTCAACTCGACGCAGTGGAGAGCCAGGACTTCGCCAAGGTCGACACCGAAATCGACTGGGTGATCAAGCGCAAGCTGTTCCAGCGCTATCAGGACCGCTACAACATGGAGCTATCCGACCCCAAGATCAGCCAGCTCGATCTGGCCTATCACGACATCAAACGGGGTCGCGGGGTGTTCGACCTGCTGCAACGCAAGGGCCTCGCGGAGCGGATAACCACCGACGAGGAGATCGAGGCCGCGGTCGATACTCCGCCGCAGACCACCCGAGCCAAGCTGCGCGGCGAATTCATCAGCGCGGCGCAGGAAGCCGGCCGGGACTTCACCGTCGACTGGGTGCACCTCAAACTCAACGACCAGGCACAGCGAACCGTGTTGTGCAAAGATCCCTTCCGATCTGTCGATGAGCGGGTCAATAGACTCATCGCGAGCATGTGATCACTCTGCGTGCAGGCGCGCGCCGCACAGATCCGAATTTCAGCGGTATCCCTGTGGGGGCTCAAATTCGCGCGGCTGCCTATCGAGTACGTCCTGTCGACGCGCAACATCAGCTGTCCGAAGGATCGTCGATACCCCTTAAGCTCTAACCCGTGGGGATCTCGAAAGTCGAACGGCTGATGAACCTCGTTATTGCGTTGCTGTCCACGCGCTCGTTCATCACTGCCGACCGGATCCGTGAAATCGTGTCTGGTTACTCCGAGGATGCCAACGACGAAGCGTTCTCACGGATGTTCGAGCGCGACAAGAACGAACTGCGGGATCTGGGTATTCCGCTTGAGACCGGGCGGGTGTCACTGACGAACCCGGTCGAGGGCTATCGCATCAGCCGCGAGGCTTATGCGCTGCCCGCCGTGAAGCTGACGGCCGATGAGGCGGCTGCGGTCGCGGTAGGGACGCAGCTGTGGGAGTCGCCTGAACTCATCACCGCGACCCAGGGAGCGGTGCTGAAGTTGCGGGCGGCCGGCATAGACATCGAAGCTGTGGACGCCGATATCGCGATCACCTCGACTGCCGCGCTGCCCGGACTGCGCGGTTCGGAGGAAGTGCTGGGAATGTTGTTGTCCGCCATTGACTCCGGGCACGTTGTGCAGTTCCCGCACCGTCCATCGAGAACTGAACCCTACGTCCTGCGCACCGTGGAGCCATGGGGTGTGGTCACAGACCGAGGCCGCTGGTACTTGGTCGGCCACGACCGCGACCGCGATGCCGTTCGCACCTTTCGGCTCTCACGGATTGGTGCCGAGGTGACGCCGATCGGTGAGCCCGGCGCGGTCAGCAAGCCCGAGGGATTGAACCTGCGTGAAATCGTCGACCGGGTGGTGGGCGACTGGCCGGCGGCAGGGCAGGCCACCGTGTGGGTTGCCGGCGGAAGGGCGACGACCTTGCGTCGTCGGGCCACGGCCGGGGCTGCGCGGACCCTGGGCGGGCGAGCGGGAGAGGAGCTCACGCTGGACATCGACATGTTCGACCGGTTGGCGCGGGAGATCGCTAGCTACGGGGCCGACGCGGTGGTGTTGGAGCCGGCCTCGCTGCGCCAGGACGTCATCACCCGGTTGGAAGCGCAGGCGGATCGCGCATGAGGGGCCAGCGAGTAGCGCAGGCGGATCGCGCATGAGGGGCCAGCGAGTAGCGCAGGCGGATCGCGCATGAGCGCTGTCAACAGGCGACTGGTGCGGTTGCTGAACATGGTGCCCTATTTCCAGGCCAACCCGAGGATCACCTACTCCGAGGCGGCCGCGGACCTTGGTGTCAGCGTCGAACAGCTCCGCGATGATCTCAACCAGCTGTGGATGTGCGGTCTGCCCGGATACGGACCCGGCGATCTGATCGACTTCGAGTTCTCCGGTGACAGTATTGAGGTCACGTTCACGGCGGGAATCGACCATCCACTGAAGCTGACCTCACCGGAGGCCACGGGCGTGCTGGTGGCCCTACGTGCGCTCCTGGATGTGCCTGGGGTGGTGGATCCTGAAGCGGCGCGCAGCGCAATCGCCAAGATCGAATCCGTGACGGGCAAAGCCGCTCACGACGCCGAAGGTACGGGGGACGGGCCTGCACCGTCGGAGAGTGAGGCAGCTGCGGCGGTACGGACGGCCGTGCGCACCGACCAGGCGTTGGCGATCGATTACTGCTCGGCGTCGCGCGACACGTTATCCAGTCGTGTGGTCGACCCGATTCGTGTTGTCGTGGTCGCTGACCACAGCTATGTGGAGGCGTGGTGCCGGTCGGCCGAGGGTATTCGGCTGTTCCGCCTCGACCGGATCCTTGAGGCGAGGGTGCTCGACGAGCCCTCGACCCCGCCGCCGCCCGCGGTCCAGGCGGGGCCGGATACCTCGCTATTCGATCCCGACACGGCTGATCCGTCCCTGCCGACGGCGACGCTCCACGTGGAGCGATCGGCGGCGTGGATGTTTGACTACTACCCGCTGCGGTTGTTGCAGGAGTTTCCCGACGGTTCGTGCGAGGCAGCCATGACCTATGCCTCCGAACCGTGGATGGCGCGCCTCGTCCTGGGATTCGGTTCAGCTGTGCGGGTGCGCGAGCCGCAACAGCTCGCTGAGCGGGTCCGACAGTCCGCTGTCGCCGCATTGGACGCCTATCGGGTCGGTACCGAACCGATAGGCGGGTAGACTCGGCGCAGACGTCTGGAGGTAACCAAATTGGGTGGTCTACAACCCTGGCACTGGGTCATCGTCATCGCTGTGTTCGTGCTGCTGTTCGGCGCCAAGAAACTCCCGGACGCGGCACGCTCCTTGGGTAAGTCGATGCGCATCTTCAAGTCCGAGATCAAGGAGATGCAGACTGAGTCCAAGCCGGAGACGCCGACACAGATCGCTTCAGAGCGGGCTGACGGCTCCACCGGCGGCGCTGCCACGCAGGCAGCTGCTGACCCGTCGTCGGACAAGCGCCCGGCCTGACCAGTCATTCGGCTCGCGGGTGCCGTGCTCGCGAGGTGAGTTCGCGCCTGTGAGCAGCACCTAGGCAACCTGAAGTGCAGATACCGGCATTCCTCAACAAGCTTGACCCCCGTCGGCGACGTTCGCGGGTCAATCCTGACGGCACGATGTCGTTGGTCGACCACCTCACAGAGTTGCGCGGCCGGCTCTTGATCGCTGTTTTTGCCGTCGTGGTGGCGACGATCCTGGGATTCATCTGGTTCAGCCATAGTGCGTTTGGGATGCCCAGTCTCGGCGATTGGCTACGCGGGCCCTACTGCGCGCTGCCGGACTCGGCGCGCGCCACCATCGCTCCCGAGGGCCAGTGTCGGCTGCTGGCTACCGGGCCGTTCGACCAGTTCATGTTGCGCCTGAAAGTAGCGCTGACCGCGGGTCTGGTCTTGGCCTGCCCGGTGTGGTTGTACCAGTTGTGG
>JAHZKD010000433.1 GCA_022600605.1 Actinomycetes bacterium | reverse complement strand
CCAGCCTCAGGGCGAAGGGGCGGCATGCGCATCCCGCCCCGAGTTGTTTTATGCTCCCGTGGTTATTCGGACTGAATCGGGGTCTGGCCGGACTGAATGGAGGTCTGGCGGCCCTCGATGAGTCCGGAGCGCTGTAACGCCACCCCCGGTTTATCCGATAGATCGCACGCACTGGTTTGGATATGGGATGGGGGTCGTGGTGCACACGCTGCCGAAGATGTCGAGAGAGTTCTTTGCGAGATTTTGTGCATCCGGAAACTCGCTGACTGGTAGGGGGGACACGTGAAGGGCGTTGCCGTATCGCGCGTCGTGACGTGTTTGGCGGTCGTCCTTGGTGTCGTCTTCGGCGTCGTCAACGGGGCGCCAACGGCAGTAGCCGAGCCTGTCAGCATGGCGGCCAAGTCGTACGACAAACTCACTCGGGACGGCTGGAACCTGAACATCAAGCTGGAGCGCGAGTTCGTCAATTCGGTGCCCAACCTGGCCAAAGCCAAGGATTCGCGCGAGGGTTTCGTCACGATATCGGCTACCGCCACCGCGACCGGCGGTACAAGTGCGATCACTGACAGCCTGTTCATCGTCGGATATCAGTTGGGTTGTCAAACCGACGTGTCGACAGGTGTGCAGTACGGCGGTGCCGGCGGAGCCTCGCCCATAGTGGACCTCGCCCTCCTCGACGTCGGATTCGCCGGCGGCCTGTCAGGATTCGTCCAGACCGTCATGCAGCCCGGCGTGATCATCGACCTTCCGCTGTCGAATATGGCCCTCAACAAAGACGGGCTGGCTATGATCGACATGGACAACATCCACGTCAAAGCCGATGCCTGCGGAGGAGACGTCACCGTGCGCTCCTACGGGTATCTGCGGATTTCGACCGACACAGCACACACCCAGTTCGCCATCTACGGCGACCCAATCACGATTTGAGGCGACCATGGCGGTGACGTATCGCGTGATTACTGCGGCCGCGCTCGCCGCGGCGCTCGCCTTGGCCACGCCGTTCCCCGCTGCCGCCCTGCCCGATCCAGCGCTGATCAGCGATGGCGATGCCTTCGAACCACGTGGGAACGGGGGCAGCTTCAACTTCGAGCTGAACCTCATCGAGTCTCCACCCCCGGCGACAACGGATGCCCGCGGTGTATTTACCACCAGCAATGCGACGGGGAGTCAACCTCTGCAAGGCTTGCCCGGCAGCAAGCTCGGCAACACCGAGTTTGGCGCGGAGTCAAGAAGGCTGCAGGGGCTGGTCACGGTGGGCGACATTCGCCCGGTTGCAGCGCATCTGGGAGTCCAAATCAGTGGGGGTCCCAGCCAATCCACGCTTGAAGACCCCTACGGGCGGCCGAGAGCCTTGGTCGACAGAGAGCCGATAATGCCGGCGGACCCGAACGAACCCACCACCACCGACGAAGATGTCGAGCAATTCCTCGGCGTCGGGTAGCACTGTTTCAATACAGCTAAGACACGCTTGGTTTCAGCTCCGCTAAGACAGGGCTGCCTGAGCCTGCTCAACCGCCGCCCGGATCGGTCCTCGCCACATGGGGCCGTGCCCCGGTATCAGTACCTCGGTGTCCAGCATGGCCAGCGCGGCCAGGCTGCGCCGGCAGCGGTTGGTGTCGTGGTTGAACAGCGAGGGCAGTAGTTGCGGACCCGGGCGGGGCGCCAGGGGGTGATCGGTGACCATCGCATCACCGCTGACCAACACGCCGTCCACGACATAGGAACAGTGCCCTCCGGTGTGGCCAGGCGTCGGGATCGACTTCGGCGCCCCCGGCAGCTGCGAGGCAATTTCCTCGGTCAGCGGTGCGGTGGTCGGGATGCCGACACGCGTCAGGGCGCCCTTGCCGATGATCGACACCGACCACTTGAGCCATTTCGGTTGCCAGAGGTGCGAAGCGAGGTCTACCGGCGATGCTTGTTCGAGGTATTCGCGTTTAGAGTGTCCGACCTCGTCGGCATGGCAGTACACGGGGGTGCCGTGTGTTTGTGCGAACCAGATGGCCGAGCCGAAGTGGTCGATGTGTGCATGGGTCAACAAGATTGCGCGGACGTCAGCCACGGCGAACCCGAGTTGGCCCAGTGAGTCGACCACGTCGGCGCGGCTGCCGGGGAAACCGGCGTCGATGAGCATGACGCCGCCCCCGGTCTCGTCGCTGCCGGCGACCTCCCCGACAACCAGGGTCCAGTTGACCAGGTCGGTGTGGACGAAGTAAACGCGGTCGGTGATGGCCGTGAGGACCGGTGCCATTAGGCGAGTGTAGAAAGAACTCATGGCTGAACTGAAACTGGGCTATAAGGCATCGGCGGAGCAGTTCGCGCCGCGTGAACTCGTTGAGTTGGCCGTCGCCGCTCAAGACCACGGCATGGACAGCGCAACAGTCAGTGATCATTTCCAGCCGTGGCGTCACGAGGGAGGCCACGCACCATTCTCACTGGCCTGGATGACTGCGGTCGGTGAGCGCACGGACCGCCTGATCCTGGGCACCTCGGTGCTCACGCCGACGTTCCGCTATAACCCCGCGGTCATCGCCCAGGCTTTCGCCACCATGGCATGCCTTTACCCGGACCGGATTTTTCTGGGGGTGGGAACAGGCGAAGCACTCAACGAGATCGCCACCGGTTACTCAGGCGAGTGGCCCGAGTTCAAGGAGCGGTTCGCCCGACTGCGCGAGTCAGTCAAGTTGATGCGCGAGCTGTGGCTGGGCGACCGCGTCGATTTTGACGGCCAGTATTACCGCCTCAAAGGCGCCTCCATCTACGACGTCCCCGACGGGGGTGTGCCGGTGTACATCGCGGCGGGCGGTCCCGTCGTCGCCAAGTACGCGGGCCGCTCCGGCGACGGCTTCATCTGCACCTCGGGTAAGGGTGCCGAACTGTACAAAGACAAGCTCATCCCCGCGGTGGCGGCCGGTGCTGCTGCAGCCGGCAGAAATCCCGACGACATCGACCGGATGATCGAGATAAAGATCTCCTACGACACCGACCCTGAGCTTGCGCTGGAGAACACTCGATTTTGGGCGCCGCTGTCGCTGACCGCCGAGCAGAAGCACAGCATCGAGGACCCCATCGAGATGGAGAAAGCCGCGGACGCACTCCCCATCGAGCAGGTCGCCAAGCGCTGGATCGTGGCCTCGGACCCCGACGAAGCCGTCGCCAAGGTCAAGGACTACGTCGATTGGGGCCTCAACCACCTGGTATTCCATGCTCCGGGACACGACCAGAGGCGCTTCCTGGAACTGTTCAAGCGTGACTTGGAGCCACGGCTGCGAAGCCTGGCCTGACCGATCGGTGACTTTGGCCCCTAGTGTCCATTCGGGCGCGGAGAAGTAGTCTGAGCCGTCCGAAAAGGGCCCGGTTCACCCGTCCGTCGTCAAAGGAGTCCCCGTGTTGTCCCCTGAGTCCACCGCCATCGTCGAGGCGACCGCGGGCGTTGTAGCCGAGAACGCCGTCGAAATCACCTCGCGGTTCTACCCGCACATGTTCGCGGCTCACCCCGAGCTAATGCGGGTGTTCAACAACGCCAACCAGGCGATCGGTGAGCAGCCGCGTGCGCTGGCCGCCAGTGTCGTCGCGTATGCGGTGAACCTCATCGATCCGAGCGCACCCGATTTCGGTCCGGTTATGCGCCGGATCGCTCACAAGCACGTGTCGTTGGGGATCAAGTCCTACGAGTATCCGATCGTCGGTCACCACCTCATGTGGGCCATCGGCGACGTTCTCGGCGATGCCGTCACTCCCGAGGTCGCAGCCGCTTGGGACGAGGTGTACTGGCTGTTTGGCTGCCAGCTCATCGCCGAGGAGGCCCGCCTTTATGCGCTGGGGGGCACCGACCCCGAGCGGCCGTGGCGCAAGTACCGGGTCGTCGAGCGCAAAGACGAGAGCCCGGAGGCTTTCTCGCTGTTCCTCGCCCCCGTCGAGGGCACGACCCCGCCGCATCAGACCGGCCAGTATGTCGCGATCGCCGTCGACCTGCCGGGCGGTGAGCGGCAGCCACGGCAGTACACGATCTCGTCTGGGCCGCGAGGCGACTCGCTTCGGGTGACTATCAAGCGTGCCCGCGGCGTGGGGGGCGCCCCGGACGGCCAGGTCTCGAACTGGCTGGCAGACAACGCGAAACCCGGCTCGGTGCTCGATGTCTCGCAGCCGTGCGGTGACTTGGTGCTCGACGAGTCGGACGGCCCACTGGTGCTCGTCTCGGCGGGCATCGGGATCACTCCGATCGCGGCTATCGTCGAGGACCTCTCGCGTCGCCAACCCGACCGGCAGGTGCGGATCTTTCACGCCGACGTTTCACACGTCGACCACGCGCTCTACGGCAACTTGCGTCGGCAGGTGCTCGCCATGGGTGACGCGAAGGCGCAGAACTGGTACGAGGAGGATGCCGAGAACGCGCCCACGCTGCACCCGGCCCTTCCCGGGTTCATGGATCTCTCGGACATCGAGATCCCTTCAGACGCGACCGTCTTTATGTGTGGTCCGCTGCCGTTCATGCATGCGACCCGCAAGGTTCTGCTCGACAAGGGCGTCTCCGCTGAGCGGATCCGCTACGAAGTATTCGGCCCCGACCTGTGGGCCCAGAACCCCGACAACACGGGGAGCGCCGACTAAGCGGAGCCCGCTGCCGCTGCCGCTCCCGCTGCCGCTCCCGCTGCCGCTGTCGCTGCCGCTCCCGCTGCCGCTGTCGCTGCCGCTGGCGCCTCGCACTCGCGCCGCTCAACTGGGACGACCCGAACTGGGTGGTGGGGGATAGCTTGATCGGTGACTTCGGCAGTGAACTCGTCGGTCAAGTCTGTAGTTTGCGGGACGAGCGGGTGGGACATGGCGGAGGCCTATGGCCGCAACTGTGGTGCGGCGAGGAATCGAGGTTGCTAGACCCAGGGGCCTACGCTGAATTGATGCATATCTAGCTGTGTGTATATGCATCAATGCCATAGTCTTCCTGCTTGCTACGGGGTCGGCTGTCGAGAATCGAAAACCTCTGACATTGCGGTTGCGGAAAGCGCGTAGGCGGTGCTATTGAGTTTGCTAGCCTGGACAGGTTGCTAGAGACTCGGCAAGAAGTCGGTGGGAATGATGGACCGTTTCGCACGCCCTTGGGGGCCGGGGACCGCCTCCCTGATCACCGACACGACCACCAATCCTGCCCGCCAAGTGAGGTGGACGAATTGCGGCCAGCACCGGGATCTGCGCGTCACCACCGACGACGGGGTGACGCTGGCAGTTCGTGACGTCGGCCCACCGACAGCGACACGCACCGTGGTGTTTCTGCACGGGTTTTGCCTTACCTGGCTGTCCTGGACGCGGCAGATCTCCTATCTGACAAAGACGTACGGGGAGTCGGTGCGGGTCATCAGCTATGACCACCGCGGGCATGGACGGTCCGGGCAGGCGCCGATGAGCACCTACCGGATCGATCGGCTCGCCGAGGACCTGGCGCAGGTGCTGGCCGCAACCCAGGTGAGCGGGCGGGTCACCCTGGTGGGGCATTCGATGGGGGGCATGACCGCGCTGGCGTACCTCGGTCGTCTGGGGGCGGATCGTCCCATTGACCCGCACGGGCTGGTCTTGGCGGCCACTGCGGCCGGCAAGCTCGCCGAACGCGGACTGGGAAAGTTGTTGGCGACCCCGGCGACCGCGGCGCTGTTCGGCCTTGTCGAGCGCTCACCCGACCAGGCGGTTCGGGCGATGGTCGGCCCGGTGTGCGCGACGCTGAAACGCTGGCGGCGCGGCGCTCAGTCGGCCACCGGGGCGGCGGTCACCGCGGCGGCCTTGGCCAGCACCGCGGTGTCGACGGCAGTGGGATTTCTGCCCAGCCTGCGCGCCTATGACCAATACGCGGCGCTGGGGTCGATTCAGGCACGCACCGTAGTGGTCAGCGGGGGAACCGATCCGTTGACCCCGCCGGCGCACGGTCTTGATCTGGTGGCGGGGATCCCCGGCGCGCAGCACGTGCATGTTCCTGGTGCTGGGCACATGCTGCCGCAGGAGGCGCGGGAGGTGCTCAACGACGCGATCCGGCGGACGATGGACGGTGCGCAGGGCAGTTGGTCGGCGGTCGGCGAAGTCGTATCCCTGGCCGAAACGGCGGGAGATTCCCCGGCGGCCCCGGCGGGAGTGGCGGCAGCGGCGGGAGTGGCGTCTTGAACCCGCGACTCAGCATCGTGAATCTCCCACTCAATGAATGAGTGGGATTCCTGGCTCACGCTGCCGGGTCGCCCGTAAGCGGCCAACTCTTGGCGATTTATCGATAGCGCACCCGCTCGTTGATTAGAGATGCTCACGACTGTAGTGCGCGGACGAAGGGGGTGCCGGTGGCGGCGCCCTGGCCGATACGGCAGGCTGGAAATGTGCCCGACGCGCTGCGTTCCTCGATGTCCGCGATATACGTAGCATCACCGGAGGGTGACACCGGCAAGTCGGCGGTTGCGCTGGGCATCCTGCACCGGCTTGTCGCGACGGTCGCCCGCGTCGGGGTGTTTCGGCCCATCACCCGTGTTCCCCGGGGACAACGTCATGGGCTCGGCGAGGATCGGGACTACATCCTGGAACTCCTGGGGGACCGAGCCACCGCGGGCCTGTCGTACGAAGAGTGTGTCGGCGTCAGCTACCAGCAGTTGCGCGATGACCCCGACGCCGCGCTGGCTGAGATCGTCGAACGCTTCCACCAGGTGGCCGACCAGTGCGACGTCGTCTTGGTAGTAGGCAGCGACTACACCGATATCGCGGCCCCCAGTGAGCTGTCGATGAACGCCCGGATCGCGGCCAACCTCGGCGCGCCGGTGGTGCTCGTCGTCCGGGCCAAGGGCCGCACCTCCGACCAGGTCGCGCAGGTCGTCGAGGTGTGCATCGACGAGATCGCCGCCCAGCACGCCCACACGGCCGCGGTGGTGGTCAACCGATGTCACCCGGCAAAGATGGCCGATGTCTCTGCCGCACTGAAAGAAGTCGAACCCAGGAGCTACGTACTTCCCGAGGAACCGCTACTGGGGGCGCCAGCGGTCGCTGAGCTGAAGACCGCCGTCGAAGGCACGCTACTCAAGGGTGATCCGGAACTGCTGACACGTGAGGTGCTGGACGTCTTGGTGGCCGGAATGACGGCCGAGCACGTGTTGGAACGGCTCAGCGAGGGGGCTGCGGTCATTACTCCCGGTGACCGATCCGACGTTGTACTCGCCGTGCTCAGCGCCCATGCCGCAGAAGGCTTTCCGTCGTTGTCCTGCGTCATTCTCAACGGTGGTCTGTCGCTTCATCCGTCGGTCAAATCCCTCGTGGCCGGGCTGGGTCTGCGCCTGCCCATCCTTGAGACGAGGTTCGGTTCTTTCGAGACAGCCAGTAGGGTCGCTGCCACGCGGGGCCGCGTCACGACGCAATCCCACCGCAAGGTCGACACCGCGCTTGCGTTGATGGAAAACCACGTTGATGCCGCAGACCTGTTGGCGCAGCTATCTATTGCGATTCCGACCGCGGTGACTCCGAAAATGTTCACCCACCGGTTGCTTGATCGGGCGCGGTCAGACCGCAAACGAATTGTGCTGCCCGAAGGGGACGACGACCGCATTCTCAGGGCGGCCGGCAGGCTACTGCAGCGAAGCGTCTCCGACCTGACGATCCTCGGAGAGGAAGTGCAGGTCCGTGCTCGTGCTGCAGAACTGGGTGTCGACTTGTCCTGCGCCGCTGTTCTCGATCCGCAAACTAGTCAACTGTGTGACCAATTCGCGCAGCAGTACGCGGAGTTACGTTCCCACAAAGGGGTCACGCTCGAACATGCTCGCGAGATCATTCACGACGTCTCATACTTCGGCACCATGCTGGTGCACAACGACATGGTCGACGGCATGGTGTCGGGGGCAAGACACACGACGGCGCACACAATCAGACCGGCGTTCGAGATCATCAGGACGGCAGAAGGCGTCTCTACGGTCTCGAGCATATTTCTCATGTTGCTGGCCGATGAAGTACTGGCATACGGGGACTGTGCAATCGTGCCAGACCCAACCGCCGAGCAGCTCGCCGATATTGCAATCTCCTCGGCGCAGACCTCCGCGCAGTTCGGCATTGAACCTCGGGTGGCGATGCTGTCGTATTCGACGGGCACATCCGGTGCCGGGGCTGACGTCGAAAAGGTCAGGAGAGCAACAGAATTAGTCCGTTCCCGAGACCCTAATCTACTGGTCGAGGGGCCGATACAATATGACGCTGCCGTCGAACCGTCGGTGGCGGCCACGAAGATGCCTGACTCAAAGGTTGCCGGTCACGCCACAGTATTGATCTTCCCCGACCTCAATACCGGCAACAACACCTACAAGGCGGTCCAGCGCAGCGCCGGAGCGGTCGCGATCGGACCGGTGCTACAAGGTCTGAACAAGCCTGTCAACGACCTGTCGCGTGGAGCGCTGGTCGAAGACATAGTGAACACCGTCGCGATCACCGCCGTTCAGGCCCAGGGGTGATTACGTGACACCTTCGGTATTGGTCCTCAACTCTGGTTCTTCAACAGTGAAATATTCGGTCGTGCAACCGGCATCAGGTATTACGGTTGCCTCCGGAGCGGTCGAACGCATCGGTGAGGAAGTGGACCAGGGCTCGGTGGGGGTCGCAGTCGCCGATCATGCCGAAGCTTTGAGCCTGGTGTTCGATTCGCTGACCGAAGAAGGGAATTCACTCGACGAGCTCGCACTGGTAGCGGTCGGGCACCGGGTGGTGCACGGTGGGCCGGACTTATACCGGCCCACGGTTATCGATGATGCTGTGGTCGCACAGCTAGAGAAGTTGGCTCCGCTTGCGCCATTGCATAACCCACCGTCGATCCTTGGTATCCAGGTGGCCCGCCAAGCGCTGCCACACCTACCTCATATCGCGGTATTTGACACCGCGTTCTTCCACGATTTGCCCGCTGTTGCAGCCACGTACGCCATCGATCACGAGATAGCCACCCAGTGGCAGGTTCGGCGTTACGGGTTTCACGGCATTTCCCATCAGTACGTCAGCCAGCAAGCAGCGTCCTTCCTCGGCTCACCGCGCGAGTCCCTGAGGCAGATCGTTCTGCACCTGGGGAACGGGGCGTCGGCCTCGGCAATCGTCGGCGGCCGACCCGTGGAGACCTCGATGGGGCTCACCCCGATGGAGGGTTTGGTAATGGGGACTCGTTCCGGCGACGTAGACCCCGGCCTGATCAGCTATCTGTGGCGGACCGCAGGCATGAGTGTTGAGGATATCGATTCGATGCTCAATCGACGATCGGGCATGCGCGGTCTTGCGGGCGAGGCTGATTTCCGAGTACTCCACCAGCGGATCGAGTCGGGTCCCGAATCTGATCGGGCCGCAGCGCAATTGGCCTACGATGTGTATATCCACCGACTGCGCAAGTACGTCGGTGCGTATATGGCGGTGCTGAGCACAGCGGACGTCATCACGTTTACTGCAGGCGTCGGTGAGAACGATGCGGCGGTGCGCGGTGACGCCCTCGCGGGTCTGGCGGCGTTCGGCATCGAACTCGACGAAAGGCGGAACGACGGCCCGGCCGGGCAGTCCAGGCGAATCTCTGCAGACGGTTCGTCGACGACGGTACTGGTTATTCCCACTAACGAAGAGCTGGCAATCGCTCGGGAGTGTGCGCAGGTACTGGCCGGCTGACGCGGTTCCGGCGGGACAGCCGGTGGCTCAGCCGGAGAAGGTCAACTCAGAACGTCGATATTGGCCGCACGCTGTTGGCCAAATCGACTAAGGCGTAGCGGTGCGCCTGGGTGGGGGCAACCCGTGCGAGGTTGCGCAGCGAGGCTTCGACACCGAGCTGCAGACCGTGCTCGGTGAACGGAAAACCCAGAATGTGGTTGGTACTGGCGGTGTTGTCGGCGAGCCAGTCCATGGCGGTCCCCAGGACCAACGCCCGTATCTGCAATACCCGCGGCTCGGTGTCGGGCAGCGACTCCACGCGACGGGCTGCAGTGCGGATCTGTTGCTCGGTAACCTCACTTGATGACCGGCCAGACAGCAGCGTCACCGCGCTCGTGAGCCGCGCGGTCGCGAAATACCTTGAAGTGGCCGGTACTTCATCGAGAATGTGGACCGCTGCGTCGCGCTTGCCACCAGCGGACAGAGCACGCGCAAGGCCGAAACTGGCCGAGACCACGCCCCGGTCAGTGGACCACACGGAGTCGTAGAACCTACCTTCATCGGCGTTTCCGGCCAGTTCGGCGGTGGCTGCCACCGCCATTTTGGGTGCCAGCTCACCGGGGAATGTGTTGAGCACCTCGGTGAAATGTTTTGCCGCCGAGTCGTAGTCCGCAGTGAGCAGCTCGGCGACGGCACGGAACCAGACCAGCCGCCACTGCCAGCCGACCCGTTCGGCGAGGGTGTCGAGCTTGCGTGTGGCCTTGGCGACATCGCCGAGGTCGAGCAAGGCGCGAACCTCCATCAACGGCAGCTCGATCGATTGGGACAGGTCTAGGTTTTCGGAATCCAATGACCCATGTCGTGCGGCGCGCAACGAATCAAGTGTCTGCACGGGCTCACTGAGCACTGTCGCCGAAAGCACTGGCGCACCAACGTCGTTCGGGTCTACCAACGGAACTTGAAGGGCCTTGATTATCTCCTGTGCTGTGAGCTTCTCAGAGTGAACCTGGCCGTCGAGGTATACATCGGTATGTGCGACGAGAAGGTCAACCCCGAATGTCGACCGCGAGGGGCTGAACACAGTCGACAGACCAGGGCGCGGCACGCCGGTGTCGTGTGCCACCACCTCACGCAGCACTCCCATCAACTGGCCGGCCATTTCCTCAGCTGTTTGGAACCGCCGCCGCGGGTCGGGATCTGTTGCACGACGCAGTAGCCGGCGAAACGAGTCATACTCGTTCAGCACAGGATCGTCTTCGGGCAACCCGTCGACGTATCGGCCATTGCGGGTGGGTAGGTGCAACGTTAGGGCCGCCAACGTGCGGCCCACCGTGTAGATGTCGGTGGCGATGGTGGGGCCAGTCCGCACGATCTCGGGAGCCTGATAACCCGGAGTCCCGTAGAGAAAGCCGAACGAGTTGATGGGAGAGACTGCGCCCAGGTCGATAAGCTTGAGTTGATCCTCGGTCACCATGATGTTCTCGGGCTTCAGATCGTTATAGACCAGCCCGTTGGTGTGCAGGTAGCTCAGCGCAGGAAGAACTTCGAGCATGAAGCCGATGGCCTCGGCGACCTCAAGCCGCGAGCCCGCACTCTGTTTGCGACGGGTCGCCTGTTTTAGCGAAGATCCGCCGACATACTCCATGACGATGTAGCCGATCGGGTTGCCGCGCTTGTCCTCGTGTTCGACGAAGTTGAAGATCTTCACAATCCCGGGGTTGGTCACCTCGGCCAGGAACTGGCGCTCGGCCATCGCGATGGCTTGAGCCTCGGCGTCACCGGAGTGCACCAAACCTTTGAGCACCACCGGACGGTCGTTGACGTTCTTGTCGAATGCCAGGTAAATCCAGCCCAGCCCGCCGTGCGCGATGCAGCCTTTGATCTCGTACTGATCGGCCACGATGTCGCCGGCAGACAGTTGCGGCAGAAACGAATACGCGGTTCCGCAGTGTGGGCACCACCCCTCCGACAGCGCCTGCCCGTCCTGAGACGACCGGCCAACTGGCCGCCCACAGTTCCAGCAGAACCGCTTCGATTCTGCCACGACCGGGTCGGTCATCAGCGCGGTCAGTGGGTCAACGTCAGGCACCCGCGGGATCACCACCAGACCACCCCCGAGGCGCCGGGTCGGTGACAGCGTGCGAGTCAGTGTCGTGGCCTGCGCCTGTGGTTCGGAATAGCCGGCCTGCTCCGACTCGCCATCGCTGAGGTCCTCGTCCTCGAAACTGGGCCGGAACACCGCTTGGGTTGACATGGGGCGCATCGTCGATACCGAGTCCATTCCCAGGTCGGCCAGACTCGCGCGCTGGGTTCCCGGGTCCTCGTCGTCGTACTCGTCCATCAGTCTGTGTACCTCGCCACCGGAGGGGCCGGTGCCGGTCCCAACACCGTTAACCACTTGCGGTACAGCGTGTTCCAGGTGCCATCTTTGCGGATGCGTGCCAGGGTTCCGTTGACGAACCGCACCAGGCCGGTGTTCTCCAGATTTATGCCAACTCCGTAAGGCTCTACGTTCAGCGACGGCCCCACAATGCGCAGATAAGGATCTTGAGAGACCAGACCAGCGAGGATCGAGTCGTTAGTGCTCACTGCATCGACTTGGCTCTGCTGCATCGCGACCAGACAGTCGGCCCACGTCACCACGCTGACGATGATCGGCGGCGGAGTGATTTCTTGCATCCGCTCCATGGACGTCGTGCCCTTCACCACGCACACGCGTTTGCCCGACAGATCCTCCGGCCCGGTAATCCCCGAGTCTTTCGGCACCAGTATCCGTTGGTTGCCGATCAAGTACACCGTGGAGAAATTCACCAGCTTCTTGCGCTCACAGGTGATGGCCATCGTCTTGACCACCACATCGACCTGCTTGCGCTCCAGTGCGGCGATGCGGTCATCCGACGACAGAATCCGATACTCCACCTGCGACGGGGTTCCGAAGATGTCGCGGGCAATCTCGCCGGCGATGTCGACATCGAAGCCGGTGATCTGACCGGTGATCGGATCGCGGAAGCTGAATAGATTGCTGCCGACGTCGAGGCCGACGATCAGCCGGCCGCGCGCCTTGATGTCGGCGACCGCCGCTTCGGCCTCGGCCTTGGTGTCGAACGGCCGCAGACTGGCCATCACGTCGCAGTCATCATCGGCCGCCATCGGTGGGTGCACCTGCTCGGGCGGCAGTTCTACCATCCCCGAGGGTGTCGGCGGTGCCAGCGTGATGCTAGGGGTAGGCGCCGCCGGATCGGGCTGCGCGCACCCGCTCAACAACAACAGCAGCACCGCCGTGACTGCCGTGCCCAATCTCTTCGCGCGAGCGCTCATCGGTGTCTGGCTGTTCTTCGCGCGAGCGCTCATCGGTGTCTGGCTGTTCTTCGCGCGAGCGCTCATCACCGATACTCGCTTAGTCTCGGCCAGATCCCCAACGCCATGGCGATAGCAGCCACGACACTGAGCGTCGCGGCCCCAACCGTCGCACCGGAGAGCACTCGCCGCGCACTGACGATTTCACTGCGCAACTGACCGCGGATCTGCTCGATGCCTTTGGTCAGCTTCTCGTCGAGCTTGTCGAACGCGGGGGTGGCGTCATCCTCGCCATCGCCCAGCGCGACCTCCGTTGCGGCCTGGTAGTTGCCCACAGCGATGTAGGCGGTGATCCGGTCGTCGGCGGTACGCCACCGTTGGAGTAGTTGGTCTGCATCGGCGAGTTCGGACTTGCCGACTGCATCATCCTGCGCAAGATAGTGGGCCAGCTGGTGCCGCATCAGTTCAATCCGCTGGTAGTAGGACTGTTTGCGCACGTTCTCATCGCCACGGCGAATCAGTGACAGGGTTTCGTCGGCCCGTGCCTGCTGGGCGGTGATCGCCAGGGTGGTCACCGTCTTGAGGGACTCAGCCGCCGTGTCCTTTGCGTTGCGGCTGCCCACCGTCGAGATCACCAGCGCCGTGCCGACCCAGATCAACATGATCAATACCGCCAACCCACCGGCGACGAACCCGATATTGACCCGTCTTCGGGTGCGCTTGGCCAACCAGCGGTTAGCGAACACCCCGAACAACAGCGTCGAGGCCACCACCACAATCACCGGGGTAGGGATGCGGGTCGAGGCGGTGGCCTCGACGTCCACCTGCAGCGCGGTCGCCTCGTAGAGGTACTGCGCATCCGGCAGGATCAGCTGCTGCATTAGCGCGGACGCTTCCGACAGGTAGGACGAACCGACCGGGTTGCCCGCACGGCTGTTGGCTCGCGCTGTCTCGATCAGCCCGGTGTAGACGGCCAGCCTGGCATTGATCCTGCCGAGCAGCTGCACCAGTTCCTCATCAGCCAGGCCGCTTGAGGCTCGGGTCACCGCGACTGCGGCATCGGTGATCGCCTGCTCGTAGCGCTGCCGGACATCGCGGGGTTCGACACCGGCGATGAATGCCGTGGCCGCGGCAGCGTCGGCGACAGATAACGTCGTGTAGAGCTGACCGGCTGCGTAGGCCAACGGTTCTGTGTGGTTGAGGACGGTGGTAAGTGCATGCTGGCGACTGTCGATGGTCATCGAGGTCGCGAAGGCGCTGCCGACTACCAGCGTTGCCAGCACGAAACCGATGCTCAAAATGCGGCCGGGCGTGGTCCACAGAAACCACCACCGCTGACGCGCCGGGGCCGTCTGTGACCGGGAAGCAAGGGGTTCGGTCGAGGGATGCGCCAACTCCACAGTCACGTTTGCGCGGACCTCATTTTGGTTTCGATCTCTCCGGCTGTCGCACTGACGCACATTCTATGAAAGAAGTCTAAGAGGTTCCCACCCCGCCGGCGCGGATTCGACGCCTCTGACTTCCCCGGTGTCGGCATCTGTTCCCTATTCTGAACGCGTGCGCGGGGACGGTGACGGCTGGGTCGTGTCGGCTGACGGAGTCGCCTATTGGGGCAGGCATGGCGCCGCGGGCCTGCTGCTACGGGCGCGCAGACCGGACGGTGCGGCTGCGGTGCTGCTCCAGCATCGTGCGCCGTGGAGCCATCAGGGCGGCACCTGGGGCCTTCCCGGCGGTGCCCGCGACAGCCACGAGACACCCGAGCAGGCCGCAGTCCGCGAAGCGCACGAGGAGGCCGGGGTACCTGCCGATCAGCTGGTCGTTCGCACCACGGTGGTCACTGCCGAAGTAGCCGGGTGGAGCTACACCACCGTCATCGCAGATGCCGAGGCACTACTGGACACCGTCCCCAACCGCGAGAGTGCCGAGTTGCGTTGGGTCCTCGAGGACAAGGTCGCCGACCTGCCGCTGCACCCTGGCTTCGCCGCGAGCTGGGAGCGGCTGCGCGGCGTGGCGGCATCGGTCCCGCTGCCTGTCACCGGTGAGCGTTGAGCAGCTCGTTCAGCCGCTCAGCGGTCGCCTTCGGATCGTCGGCGGCCGTGATTGCGCGCACCACGACGATGCGAGATGCCCCGGCGTCGACGATGTCGGGTACCCGGGCGGCGTCGATTCCGCCGATGGCGAACCAGGGCTTGTCGGTTCCGGTTGCGTCCTCGATCGCGCGAGCGGCACGGACCAGTTGGAGGCCTGGCGCTGGCCGGCCCGGTTTGGTGGGCGTGGGCCAGCACGGTCCGACGCAGAAGTAGTCCGGACTTTTCGGGCCAGGGGCCAACGCGGCGTTCAGTTGGTCGACATCGTGGGTAGAGCGGCCGATGAGGCGGTCGCCGATGATGCTGCGCGCGACCGGCAGCGGCAGGTCATCCTGACCGAGGTGCAATACATCGGCGTCGGCGGCCAGCGCCACGTCGGCACGGTCGTTGACGGCCAGCAGGGCGCCATAGCGGCGGGCCGCGTCGCCGATCGTGGCCAGTGCGTCGAGTTCCTCGCGCGCCTCCAGAGGGCCGAATCGCCGCTCGCCGGGCGATCCCTTGTCCCTGAGCTGGATGACGTCGACGCCGCCCGCGAGCGCCGCATCGACGAACTCCGCCAGATCGTCGCGCTCTCGGCGGGCGTCGGTGCATAGGTACAGCTTCGCGGAGAGCAGCCGGGCGCGGGGTGCGGAATCACTCACGCCGCGAACGCTAACCCGCCACCGAAGTAGGCTGGTAGCCGACCACACGGGAGTCCCGGGTACGGGGACTGAGAGTGAGCTCGCCGCTCTTACCGTCACACCTGATCCGGATCATGCCGGCGAAGGGAGCAGACGATGCCCAGGACGGGCAGAGCTGGAATG
>JAHZKD010000432.1 GCA_022600605.1 Actinomycetes bacterium | reverse complement strand
TAAGGGCAAACTCACCGTGGTTCCGACTCCGGTGGCGCTCGCGATCGCCGGCAGCTATTCGAACGCCCTCAGGCTGCGGGGGCGACGCACCGAAATCAACCCGGTTTCTGTTCGATACTTCACCCGGACGGGTACCTATTCGATTGACAAGGCGCGCCGAGTTCTGGGGTTCGAGCCCAAGGTCGGTCTCGAAGAGGGGATGGCCAGAACTCGGGATTGGCTAGCGAGCGAGGGAATGATCACGTAACGCTGATGAGACCAATGTCTCAGGATGTTCACGGCTAACGATGACGGTCACGCTCAGGTTGACCTAGCAGCCTTATCTCTTGAAGACGTGATCACTTGCCTAAACATTCAAGGAGGGGGCCAATGGTCGATACCACGACGTACTTCACGCAGCGTAAAGCGCCATGCGGGCGCATCGCAGATGGCGACCACCATGTCGAAGATGACTACCAAGGACTGCTATACGACGACTTCAAGTATTCCTGCGGCTGCCGTCATAGCCGACGTGTTTATCACGACGGATGCGTCCGCATAAAAACGGTTCGACATGGCGGCAAAGTGTTGCGTGACGAGCACGCTGTCAAAGTCGGGTGAAACTGGACCACGTCGCGTGGGCACGTTGAGGGAGTAGCAGCTACAGCCGGCTCGCCGCGAAGGCCGCACCTTCGTTGGTCATCCCGTTGAAGGGGTACAGGGAGTGCTCGCCGTTGGGCAACATACCTGGGATATCAGAGCAGATGACGTCACCGGGAGCGCACAGGCGGATCGTCTTGTCCGCGTAGGCTGGTCCGACCGTGACGAACGGTGCCCCATACTTCTGCAAGACCTGACCCGCAGGCATTCCGAACAGGACTGCTGCGACGACATGGCTGGCGACCTCCGGCGGTATCGGCGGGGGCAGGGACGCGGCGGGGACTCCCTCAGGCAACTGGTCGGAGGCGGTGTAGGCGGCTACAACTGCACCTTGGGAGTATCCGCCAAGCACCAGCTTGGTGTTCGGGCAGTGGGCCGCCATGAACTCAATTCGAGTTCTCGCGTCTCGAATGCCATCGGCGACGTTCCCTAAGAACTCAACGTGGTTGCCGAAGTTACCGCTGGCGGGGTAGTTGATCGCATACTGCCCGACTGACCGGGGAAAGACTTGCCAGCGCAGCGAATCGAGGAACGACTGCCCGACCTGCCCAAACCCAGGTGGCTCGTTGGTGCCACGGACGAACACTACTTCGGCGTCTGGGCAGGGTTGAGCCGTCGCGGGGGGCTGGGGAAGGCTCAACAGCATGGCCAAGACTGCCATCGCGCCAAGGAAGCGAGCGCTGAGGCCGATGACGTTCATGAATCTCAATCTGACTACCTCAATTGCTTGTCGAACTCGCGTCGCCAGCACGCACGAGCCTTCTCCCGGGCCACCAACGGCCCGGGCTCTGCAGTACGGTCCACACAGTAGTTCCGGCCCCGGTCAGGGGAGGATGGGTTCCCAGAAATCGTAACGGGCCTTGGGGATCAGGTTCCCAGTGGTGACCGGTGTGTCCCACAGTACGTACCTGTCGCTGTCCGCGGCCGTCAACTTGGGGTGGCCGAGGCCTTGCTCAGGGTTCTTGGCGAAGTTTGCCCAGGCTTGTGTCATCGTGTGGGCTAGTTCCCTGTCCGCGTTGGTGATGTCGTTGACGGGCTTGAATTCGCCTTCTGCGGTTTTCTCAAGGAAGTTGGAGAAGACGTATGGCATTTCCGTTGTATGGCAGATGTTCTTCGACGGCTCATTGCAGCGCTCCATCCCGGCGAAGTTAAATCCTGAACGTTGCAGGAAATGGTAACCAAAGGAGGGCGCCCCGGCCTCCCTCAGCTGGGGTAGGGCCCGAGATGCGGACTTCATGTTTGCTGCGGCCACACCGTAGTCAGTCTGTAGCTGTCCGAGGGCCTGGCTAGCGGAGGTCATCCCGCCAACCGGCAGTGGCTCGTAGCCCGAGGGGTTGTAGAGCTTCTTTCCGTTCTCGCTGTAGGCCATGATTTCGCGCGCCAGAGAGGCGCCGAAAGTTTGGACTACCGCCTGCTCGTATTCTTGGGGCGTCATCGTGGAGGCCGCTGGGAGGAAGAAGACCCCTTCGTTGTGGTTCACGCCGAAGACGTACGGTTTCGGTTTGGAACCTTCGTTGAACCCCTGGATAGGTTGCCCCGTGACCGGCTTAACGCTGGTTGTTGCATTCCATGCAGTGCCCGCTCGCATTCCAGGAACCAGCAGACCACTGATTCCGCCGGTGGGGAACGTCAGGTTTTGAGCTTGGGCAATCTGCTGTGTGGATAGCGATCGCAGCCATTGGCCGTCCGCGGGGCAGGTTCGGTCTTCGGCGTAGGCGCTGCAGAGCAGGTTGACAAAGTCCTGGCCGTATTTTTCCGCCTGATCTGGCGTGTTATACGGCACGCTCATGATGTTTGATTCCATGATTGCCGCTCGGAACAGTTCGTTGCTCTCGGGTACGGAGAATAGGTGTAGCCCGGTGGACATAGATCCGGCGCTCTCGCCGAGAAGCGTAATTTTTTCAGGATCTCCGCCAAAGCTCTCGATGTTCTCCTTGACCCACTTCATCGCGAGTAGTTGGTCCAGGATCGCAAAGTTGCCATCAATTGCAGCGGCATTGCCTTGGTAGCGTAGGAATCCCAGCGCTCCCAGGCGGTAGTTCATGGTGACCAGGATGACGTCTTGATTCGCCAGGGCAGTGCCGTTCATCACGGGTTGGGTGCCGGATCCTACGATGAATCCGCCGCCGGGGATCCAAACCATCACGGGCAGGCTGTTTTTAGCCTTGTCGGCCGGACGGTAGATGTTGAGGAAAAGGCAGTCTTCGGAGCCGGAGAATCCGCTCAATTCCGGCGATGGCTGCACACACTCGCTACCGAACTTGGTTGCGGCGAAAGGACTAACCTCCAAAGAACTGAGCGCCTCGGGTGCCTTCCAACGCAGATCCGCCACCGGTGGCTGTGCATAGGGTATGCCGAGATAGGCATGTGATTGCTGCCCTTGTTGATTGGAAGATACTACGCCGCAAACACTTCCGATGCTCAGTTCTACCGTCTGCACCGCCTCATCGCATCGCGTGTCATCAGGTGGGGATGCCGTGGGTTCTGAACTGGGGTTCGAACCGCAGGCCGCGAGCACAAGCACTGCAAGGGCGGATGTTGCGATCAGCTGTTTGGCTCGGAGCATTGTCCAAAGGTACCGGGCGCGGGGGAGCGACTGTCGGAGTTCTCGTCAACCGAGTCCACACGCGCCCGGGGTCGCGCATCGGCCGACTGCTTGCGAAATCTGAACGTCCTTACCCGACGATCCCGCGCACCAGGCGTCCGACTGGGCGGCCCTGCTCCATCTCCCACTGCACTCCCCACGGATCGATCCAATAGAAGAACTTGTAGGGCATGGGGCTCAGCTCCTCGGGAACGTGCTCGCCACCCAAGATGTCGATCCG
>JAHZKD010000431.1 GCA_022600605.1 Actinomycetes bacterium | reverse complement strand
TACTGAAAGACATGCATCACGGACGTGCAGGAAGGGGCTACGTGCCGCAGGATACCCAGGGCGGCCGCGGCGATCGACGTCCGCGGCAAGCCCCGACCGCAGGCCGACAGCGTCAAGGTCGTGATCAGCGGCCGGCGTCACGCACCTCCGGGCCGCAGGGCGCCCGTCGCCCACAGCCGAAGCCGGACAATGGCGAACGATTCGAGGCCGGTCCTCCGATACCTGCCGACATCGAAGCCAAGCAACTCGCGCCCGAAATTCGGGGTGAGCTCACGACTCTCGACCGCAGTACCGCCGACGTGATCGCCCGGCATCTGGTAGCCGCCGGCGAGATCCTCGCCGACGACCCCGAAGCTGCCTTGGCGCATGCCCGCGCCGCCCGCGCCAGGGCCGGCAGGATCGCGGCGATACGCGAGGCGGTCGGTATCGCGGCCTACCAGTGCGGCGACTGGGCCCAGGCACTTGCCGAGTTGCGTGCGGCGCGCAGAATGGGCAGCCGCTCGCCATTGCTGGCGCTGATCGCCGATTGTGAGCGGGGGCTGGGCCGCCCCGAGCGTGCAATCGAGCTCGCCCGTAGCCCGGAGGCTGGCCAGCTCAGTGGTGACGACGCCGACGAACTGCGCATTGTCGCTGCGGGCGCACGCGCAGATCTGGGTCAGCATGAGCAGGCGTTGGCGATTCTGGCCACGCCGCAATTGGATCCGACACGGACCGGGCAGACCGCTGCCCGGCTTTTCTACGCTCATGCGGACACGCTGCTGGCGCTGGGCCGCCAGCAAGAGGCACTGGAGTGGTTCCTGCGCAGCGCTCGAGCTGACATCGACGGCGTCACCGATGCCGAGGAGCGGGTAACGGAGCTGTCCTGATATGAGTACCCTTGCGCGGCAGCATGATTGCCTGCTGCTTGATCTGGACGGCACAGTGTTTCGCGGAGACGAGGCCACCCCCGGCGCAGTCGAAACGCTAGCTACCGTCGAGTCCCGGATCCTGTTCGTCACTAACAACGCCTCCCGTGATGCCGGGCAGGTCGCCCAGCATCTGGAGGATCTGGGCTTTACTGCAGAGCCTGCCGACATCGTGACCAGCGCGCAGAGCGCCGCCAGCCTCCTGGCCGAACAGTTACCGCAAGGCGCAAAGGTCCTCATCGTCGGCACTGATGCGCTGGCTGCCGAGGTCAGCGGTGTCGGCCTGGTGCCAGTCCGGCAGTGGTCGGATGCCCCGGTCGCCGTGGTGCAGGGTCATTCGCCGCAGACCAGCTGGCCCGACCTCGCAGAGGCGGCACTGGCCATCAGGTCTCGAGGTTTGTGGGTCGCGGCCAATGTGGACAAAACGCTGCCCTCAGAGCGGGGGCTGCTGCCCGGCAACGGCTCGATGGTCGCTGCGCTGCGCACCGCCACCGAGTGTGAACCGCAGGTAGCCGGCAAACCGTCGCCGGTCCTGATGCAGGACGCCATGTCCCGCGGTGACTTTCACACTCCGTTGGTGATTGGTGATCGCCTCGATACCGACATTGCCGGTGCGAACGCCTCGCAAATGCCCAGCCTGATGGTGCTCTGTGGGGTGAACTCCGCTGAGGACGCCATCTGGGCGATCCCGCAAGAGCGGCCCGACTATCTGGCAGAGGACCTCCGTGCCCTGACCGCCGAAGCAGACACGTTGCGGATCGGGCCGCATCCAGGGTGGCAGGTCGAACTTGACTCGGCCGTGTTGAGGGTGCGCTCTACCGGGGAGGATCCCGGCGACGCGCTGTCGGTCGTGCGGGTGATCGCCGCTGCCGTCTGGGCGGCCGATGTCAACCCTGGTCCTTCGGCGATCTCGGCGGGTGACCAGGTTGCTCAACAGGCCCTCCAGCGTTGGTCGCTGCTGTCGGCTGCCCGAGGTGGGGTGCGCTAGCGTGAACACCGACATGAGTAACGACCCAGACGAGATTCGCGCCCAGGTCGCAGAACTTCTGCGCGATCACACTGATGCCGGCGATTCCGAGCTGGATGCTGTCGCGGCGCGCCTGGAGCAGGCGCATGATCTCCTGGTGCACGCGCTGGAATCGGTCGAGAAGGGCTGATCCGCGTGTCGCGGCGCGCTCGTGTGGACGCCGAGCTGGTACGACGTGGCCTGGCCCGCTCGCGCCAGCAGGCCGCTGAGCTCATCGGCGCCGGGCGAGTCAGTATCGACGGAATGCCCGCCGCCAAGCCGGCCACTGCCATACCCATGTGCGCCAACCTGACCGTCGCCGATCTAGGCGAGCAATCCTGGGTTTCACGCGGGGCGCATAAATTGATCGGTGCCCTCGACGCGTTCGACATTTGCGCCAATGACCGGCGTTGCCTGGACGCTGGCGCCTCGACCGGCGGGTTCACTGAGGTGCTGCTCAACCGCAAGGCCCGCGAAGTGGTCGCCGTGGATGTCGGGTATGGACAGCTCGCCTGGTCGCTGCGCAATGATCCGCGGGTGACGGTCATGGAACGCACCAATGTGCGCGACCTCACCGCCGACGCGCTCGGGGGGTGCGTGGACCTTATCGTGGCCGATCTGTCGTTCATATCGCTGGCGACTGTCCTGCCCGCACTGACCGTGTGCGCGGCACCAGGCGCCGATATCGTTCCCATGGTGAAGCCACAGTTCGAGGTGGGAAAGGACCGGGTGGGCGCGGGCGGGGTCGTGTCAGACCCGACGCTGCGCGCCGAGGCGGTGCTCTCCGTTGCCCAGCGCGCGGCCACCCTGCATTGGTATACCGTGGCCGTCACTGCCAGTCCGTTACCCGGCCCCGCTGGAAACGTTGAGTACTTTCTGCACCTGCGGGCAGACATCGACCGCCCGCTACTGGCCGGATCGCTCGAGGACGCGATTCGACAGGCCGTCGACGAGGGGCCGTAATGACACACGAACGCACCATCATGCTCGTCGTCCACACCGGCCGCGAGGAGGCTACCGAGGTCGCGCGCCGCGTCGAGAAAGTGCTCGGCGACAACGACATTGCGCTTAAGGTGCTCTCCGCTGAGGCGGTCGATCGCGGACCACTTCATCTGGCGCCTGACGATATGCGGGCGATGGGGGTGGAGATCGAGGTGGTCGACGCGGACCCCCAGGCTGCCGCCGGATGTGAGTTGGTGTTGGTGCTGGGCGGCGATGGCACGTTCCTACGCGCCGCCGACCTCGCCCGCAATGTCGAGATTCCAGTGCTCGGCGTCAACCTGGGCAGAATCGGCTTCCTGGCGGAGGCCGAAGCAGATTCGATCGACACGGTCCTCGAGCACGTCATCAGACGCGACTATGTGGTCGAGGAACGGATGACGCTGGAGGTATCGGTTTTTGCGCGGGGGAAGCTTCTGGATCGCGGGTGGGCGCTCAACGAGGCCAGCCTGGAGAAGGGCCCGCGATTGGGCGTGCTCGGCGTTGTCCTCGAAGTCGATGGAAGACCCGTATCGGCATTCGGGTGCGACGGCGTTCTGGTGTCCACGCCAACCGGATCGACGGCGTACGCGTTCTCCGCGGGAGGCCCTGTGCTGTGGCCAGATTTGGAGGCGATCCTGGTGGTTCCCAACAACGCCCATGCTCTGTTCGCCCGCCCGATGGTCACCAGCCCGGCCGCCTCGATCGCCATCGAAATCGAGGCGGGTGGCCATGATGGCCTCGTCTTCTGTGACGGACGCCGAGAGATGGTGTTACCGGCTGGGGGCAGGCTCGAGGTCACGCGGTGCGGCACGCCGCTGAAGTGGGCGCGCCTGGACAGCGCGCCGTTCACCGACCGGCTGGTGCGCAAGTTCCGATTGCCGGTCACGGGGTGGCGCGGGCAGTAGTGCTAGCTGAGATTCGTATCGAGTCGCTGGGTGCCATTCGGGCGGCTACCGCCCAGTTCGACGGTGGTCTGACCGTGCTCACCGGCGAGACCGGTGCGGGCAAGACGATGGTCGTCACCGGGCTGCATCTCGTGGGCGGTTCACGAGCCGACCCGACCAAGGTGCGCTCGGGCGCTGATAGGGCGGTGGTCGAGGGCCGTTTCGTGACAACCGAACTCAGTGACAGCCTGACCGCCCAGGTGGACCAGATGCTGGATTCCTCGGGCGCAGAACGTGACGACGACGGAAGTGTCATCGCGGCCCGCTCAGTGAATCGTGACGGGCCGTCGAGGGCCTACCTCGGTGGCCGCAGCGTACCGGCCAAGTCGCTGAGCGGCTTCACCAGCGAACTTCTGACTGTGCATGGCCAAAACGATCAGCTGCGATTGATGCGCCCCGAACAGCAGCGCGCCGCCCTGGACCGCTACGCCGACGTCGACAAGCCGCTGCGGTGGTACCGCACACTTCGAAATGATTGGCTCGAGGCCAGACGCGATCTTGACGTTCGTCGCCGCCACGCACGCGAGCTGACCCAGGAGACCGATCGGCTCAACTTCGCGCTGAATGAGATTGACATGGTTGCGCCGCAACCCGGCGAAGATGACGCCCTGGTTGACTACATCCGCCGACTATCCGAACTCGACGCACTGCGTGAGGCAGCCCATGCCGCGCGCGCGAGCCTGTCCGGCCCGATCGACGATGCCGGCTCGGTCGAAGGCTTCTCTGCGGCAAATGCGGTCGGCAAGGCCCGCTCGGCGCTTATGGGCACCGACGACGCGGCGCTCGGGACGCTGGCTGAACAGCTCGGCGGGGCTTTGGCGGTGCTGGTCGATGTCTCGGGCGAGTTGGGTCGGTTTCTCTCTGAACTCCCCAGTGATGCAAGCACGTTGGAGACCAAGCTTGCGCGTCAGGCCGAGTTGCGGACGTTGACTCGCAAGTACGCCGCGGACATCGACGGTGTGCTGGCGTGGGCGCGCGAGTCGCGCGATCGGCTCGCTCAACTCGATGTTTCGGAAGAGGCCCTGGTCGAATTGGAGCGCCGCGTCGATGCGCTAGACGCCAAGCTCGCTCAAGCGGCGCAGGATCTGACCAAGGTTCGAGTGAAGGCCGCAAAGGGATTGTCGAAAGCCGTAACCGCCGAGTTGGCCGGATTAGCAATGGCCGGTGCGGACTTCACCATCGCCGTCGGCCCACTGGCGCCGCGCGCCGACGACAGCGCCCCACTGGTGCTGGCATCGGGTGCTGCGGTGCATGCCGGTCGTGACGGGGTGGACTCGGTCGACTTCGGCTTCGTCGCGCACCGCGGATCCGAGAGCTTGCCGTTGAACAAGAGCGCTTCGGGCGGTGAGCTCTCCCGCGTCATGCTCGCCCTCGAGGTGGTGCTGGCCGCGTCGACCGAAGGCACCACGATGGTGTTCGACGAAGTCGATTCGGGCGTGGGTGGACGTGCCGCTGTTCAGATCGGTCGACGGCTGGCGCGATTGGCCCGTACCCACCAAGTAATCGTGGTCACCCACCTGCCTCAAGTCGCGGCCTATGCTGATGTACATCTTGTGGTGGACAGCGGCTGCGAACAGGTGAAATCCAGCGGTGTGCATCGCCTGGACGGCGAGGCCCGAGTTGTCGAGTTGGCACGAATGCTGGCTGGGCTGGGGGAGACCGATAGCGCCCGCGCGCATGCCCGCGAGCTTCTCGATGCTGCCCGGCGTGACCGCGAGCAGACATCGCAGACGTGTGACAGAAGTGAAAATACTTAACTAATGAGGCTGGCGTTACGGCGCGCCTCCGACGCTTGGCTGTCCATCCTGGTCAGAATCGGCCCATGAAGATGTCAGCGCTGCTGTCCCGTAATGCCAGCTCACGGCCCGGTATCATCGGCACTGCCCGGGTTGACCGCGATATCGACCGGCTGCTGCGGCGCATCACGCCCGGTGACATCGTCGTCCTCGACGCGCAGGACCTTGACCGGATCACCGCAGACGCACTCGTCGAGGCCAATGTTGCCGGGGTCGTGAACGCCTCTTCGTCGATCTCGGGGCGTTACCCCAACCTCGGACCCGAGGTGCTGGTCGCCAACGGCATCGTGCTGGTCGATGAGACC
>JAHZKD010000430.1 GCA_022600605.1 Actinomycetes bacterium | reverse complement strand
TATCGGAACAGCGTGGTTTGCAGCTCGTGTGGAAGTCCGCGGCGGGCCCTTCCACTGGGGTGTCGGGCACAGCCAGTCGCACGGCACGGCTGTTGTGGCAGCCCGCGCCGTTCGGCTCTTTGACGAGGGCGAACCGACACCGGGCCTTCAGCACCTGCACAACCTCACGACACTTCTCGAAGTGAGGGACGATCTCCACGACGCGGGTATTCTCACGACGACTCACCCCCGCGGAGACTTCTAAGTTTTGGTGCTTGCTTAGGCACATCAGGACAGCTGCCGCTGTAACTCCCAGACGGGCTATGAACGGCGTAGCTAGCGATATGTAGGTGAGGACCTCCGCTTTGGCAGTGGGTGGCGTCGTCGGGAGTCGCGGTGAGGTCGCTGCGATGGCCGGCGGCTCGTCACTGCTCATCAACGGTCCGGTGCTGTCGAAGGCCTGAATCGCCGCGCGACCTTTCCGGTAGGCGATGTCGTTGCCCCCAAAGAATCCTTGAGCGACTCGCTCCCCTGTTAACTGGCCGCTGGCTGGTTCGAGCTAGACACCCAGTGTTGGCCCGTATGGCCGCCAGGGTCGCCGCATCGCGCAACGTCATCTCGGGGCTCTTCTGCCCGAGGTAACACTGAACCACATGGATCGGCACCCCTTCGTTGAGCAGTTCGGTGGCCCGGGTGTGGCGCAGGTGGTGGGTCTGGCTGAACCGCAACGGGTTTCCCGCCGCGTCAGCGAGCCCATGTAGTTTGTCCAATTTGGCAGCGACAGGTTGTAGCTGGCGTAGGGGCGGGGCCGGCGGCCAGCGGTGCTGTTCGGTGATCACGTTGACCACAGCTCGTTCGACCAGGAGCGTGGGTGTGACCCCGTCGACTTTGGTCTGTTGGTAGCGCAGTTTCGCCATGAACGCCTCTGGGTAATCGGATTCAGTGGGGCATTCGGCACCGGGGATCGGTTGGACAGGATCGTGGTCGAGCATCGGGATTTCCGAGGCTCTGCGGCCGGTCAGGGCTTGCAACAGCCAGATCCGGGCCACCTGCGGGTCACCGAGCCCTTTGATGAGTGATGCGGTGCCGTCGGGATGGGGGCAGCCCGACCAAGGCGCCGCGGTCGGACCCCGGCTCACCCGCTGGTCGGCGGCCGGCTAGATCGGCTTGGTGAGGTCATCAGACCGCCTAACGACCGATCCTGACAGCCCCGGGGTTTTTAGAGGTCGAATCCAAGGTCGTTGTCGTAGCCGCGGCTGCGTGACTTGCGCAGTGCCCGCTCAGCGCGTTTGCGTTCGGCGCGTAGAGCGCGGTGGTACTCGCGTTGATGTTCTAGCCATTGGGTGTGGTGTTGGATCCGTTCGGTGTGCTGGCGGGCGTGCTCGGCGAGTAGTGAAACAATCCGTTCCGGTAGGTGCTCGCGGGGGGTTTTGGCTGCGATTGCGTGCATGGTGGTTGGTCGGTCGTCGTTGGTGTCCAGCAGGGTGTAGAACGCGCGCCGCGCGCTCTCGGGTGTGCCGCGTTTGAGGATGTGAATCTCATCGGTTCCGGTGGCCGAGGTGTGTTCGTGGTCGAGTTCGCCGGTGAACCGTTCGTAGAGGTAGGCCTTGCTGTCCTCGCGGCCGCGGGTCATCGCGACGTAGGCCATCGTGCGGCTGGTGGTGGCACCGATCAGTGAGTGACACGTCTCGGCGGTGACGCCTTGGGCGGCGTGCACCGTCATGGCATAACCCAAGGTGATGTGTTCCTGGAAGTATTCGCGGCCGAATGTGGCGCGCGCACGGTCACCTTTGAGGTCGCTACCCCCGCGGATCGCGTGCAGAAGGTCGCGCTCGGTGTCGATGCCCACGACTGTCCAGCGGTTACCGTTGCGCACTTGGTCAGCGGGGCTGCCGTCGGGCAGAACGCAGTCGATGCTCGCATCGTTGTTGCGGCTGAGGATTACATCCCCTACCGCGACCTGTTGATCGCGGGCAACTTTGACCCGCACGTCTCCGCCAACAACCGCGGAGCGCTGTTCGGCGGTGCCCAGCAACGCCTTATGTAGCCGGGTGTTCAGTGCGTCGGCCATCTCGCGGGTGTCACAGATGATCAGTGCATCTTTACCGTCGATACGGTCGCCTAGGTAGGCGCCGAACACATCTTCGGCCATCGCTAACGGGTCACCGATCGACAGCCGATCGTGATCGCTGTACCAACCCACGGCGTGGCCGAGGTTCTTACCGTCTGCGTTGCGCAGCTGCAGTGAGGCATCTTTTTCTTTCGGGTCGCGGAACCGCCACACCTGTTGGAGTTCTTGCGCCCACGGCAGATCGGTGCACAGTTGCTCGAACATGCCGCCGCGGGCGCGCACCGGCCCGAGTTGGTATTGATCACCCACCAGCAACAGCTTCGCCCTGGCCCGTGTGGTGGCTGACATCACCTTGTGCAGATCCGGTGTGGCCAGCATGGAGGCTTCATCAACAACAACCACGCTTTCGTGGTCAAGTGTCAACCGCCCGTCGGTGATCATCTTTAGTGCTTTGGCAACGGTGTGGCCGTGATCGCCTGCTTGCTCGGCCATCGCTTCATCAACGGCCTTGCCTGTCGGTGCGAACACGTAGACGTCCTTGCCGATCCGATTGGCCGCCCGCCGTAGTGCTTTGAGTGAGTGGGTTTTGCCCGCACCAGCGGGTGCCTGCAGCACGTGCACCAACTGCGTCGAATCTCCAATAGCCGACACTGCGGCGGCTTGATCCTCAGCGAGACCGGCTAACTCCGATTCGGCCAACGGGGTCTTTGCGCGCCAGTCGAACTTGTCGAGCATGGAGAAAATCTGCTTCTCTTCGACGATCACCAGGTCAATGGTGAAGCGCTCACTACCCTCACGCAGATGCGCTTGGCGCGGCCCGCTGATACGCGTCGACACCTCATCCACGGCGGCCTCGATACCAGCCAGCACGTCACCGTCCCCGGTGATCGGCCACTGCGCGGCCATCAACTCCACCATGTCCGCACGGGTGAAACCGGCCTTGGGAATGCTGGCCGCCGCCTCGGTGAGCCGGCGCCAATCCACGCCGAGGTAGGTCTTCTCGAGCTTCTTTCGCTGCTCGCGTGCCCGTGCCCACGCGCCGCGATCGAGTACCAACCCACGCGCATCGTCGCGCCACTGTTCTTTGAGCACCGCCCACGACAACGATTCGGGTTTGTCGGGTCGGGTCGCGCGCTGGGCCGCGGCGAGCTGGCGTGCAGTCAGGCTGTCTTCCATGACGCGCAAGTTCCCCGCCGCCCATTGCCGTAGCCGCGTCGATCGCCTCGACCAGGCTTTGATGTCGGCCTTGGTGACACCGGCAAGCTCAGCCATCCCGGTGTGCTCACCAACGTGTTCCCACTCAAACCCAT
>JAHZKD010000429.1 GCA_022600605.1 Actinomycetes bacterium | reverse complement strand
CCTTCTGTTCGCCCTTGATGGTCCGGGTTTCGATCGCTTCGATCAACGCAGCACCGTGGTGCGGATAAACAACGGTGTCTCCGACCTTAAAAATCATCTGTTTCGAGCCCCTTTCACCCCGCAATGTTATCACGGGCCGTTCTGGGGTGCCGATCAACGGTGCAGGTCAGGGGCACCGTCGGTGAGGATCAGGGGTTGACAGACGGCCGAATTCATGCAACACCGGCGAGATTGTTCTGCTATCTGGCCGTAGCTGGCCGGTTACCTGTGCCGTCTGGAACGGGCTTTCGACAAGACGCGTCGCCCCTGCGCTACCGCGGGCATTGATCAGCTACTACTCTGCATAGTTGTACCGCCGGAACCGCTGAGGACCCGGCGCGCCACGTCACCCAGTCGGCCGAGCAGGAGGCCCCAGTGAACCCCTTCAAACGGCGTGCCAGCACACCTGGCCGGCCCATAACCTTCGCTCTAGCGGGCTGCGGCTTGGCCGCGGCCGCCGTGCTGGGCGGCTGCAGCGCTGGCCAGGTGGCCCAGACCGCGACCCAGGAACCGGCGGTGAACGGCACCAGTGCCAGGGCGGGCGAGGTCGTGCTGCGCAACATCCACCTTCGCGTCTCCCAGACAACGGACTACGTCGAGCCCGGCAGCGACGTGGAGTTGATCTTCCTCGCCGCCAACGACTCACCCGATACCAACGACAAACTCCTCTCGGTCACCTCCGATGTCGGCAGCGTGACGGTGAAGGGCGACACCACTCTGCTCGCCAACGGTGTACTGGTGGTCGGCACTCCCGACGGCCAGCCCACACCGCTGGAGAAGGTCGAGGCCGCGAACACCGCGGAGGCCACTGTGGACCTGTCGAAGCCCATCACCAACGGCCTGAGCTACGACTTCACGTTCACCTTCGAGAAGGCCGGCCAAACCACTGTCGGCGTGCCGATCTCCGCTGGCGAGGCTCCACGCCGTGGGGACAGCGAAAAGTCCGAGGACTCGGCCGTTCACTCCGGCGGCGGCCACTAACCGAAGGATTCGGCCGTTCACTCCGGCGGCGGCCACTAGCCGTCTCTGCGGCGATAAGCAGCAACTGTTCAAGACACGGCCGTTATCGCTGAAGTTCTGTCGGTCCCGCCGGTTACCGTCACCCCGTGACCCGGGGTGGTTTGAAAACACGTTCGCAATTCCGTTGCTCGGAATGCCAGCACGTCGCGCCGAAGTGGGTTGGTCGTTGCCCTGACTGCCAAACCTGGGGCACAGTCGACGAAGTCATCCTGGCCCCTGCGGCCTCGCCGACAACCTCGCGGGCAGTCGTACCGACCTCACCCGCCGTGCCGATCAGTTCGATCGATCCCGGTGCCACCCGTCACTTTCACACCGGCGTCAGCGAACTGGACCGGGTGCTGGGTGGAGGCCTGGTGCCCGGGTCAGTCACCCTGATGGCAGGTGATCCAGGCGTCGGCAAGTCGACACTGCTACTCGAAGTTGCCCACCGCTGGGCTCAGACCGGACGAAGGGCGCTATACCTGTCCGGGGAAGAGTCCGCTGGCCAGATCCGGCTGCGGGCCGAACGGACCGGGTGCACCCACGACGAGGTCTACCTTGCCGCCGAATCGGACCTACAGACGGTGCTAGGTCACATCGAAGCCGTGCAACCCTCACTCGTTGTCGTGGACTCGGTGCAGACGATGTCCACCGCCGAGGTCGACGGCGTCACCGGAGGCGTCACCCAGGTGCGGGCCGTGACGACCAGTCTCACCATGACGGCCAAGACATCCGGAGTGGCAATACTTCTCGTCGGTCACGTCACCAAGGATGGCGCCATCGCCGGACCCCGCTCGCTCGAGCACCTCGTCGACGTCGTACTGCACTTCGAAGGGGACCGCACGTCGTCGCTGCGTATGGTCCGCGGCGTCAAGAACCGATTTGGCGCAGCAGATGAGGTCGGTTGCTTTATGTTGCACGACAACGGCATCGACTGTGTGTCCGATCCCTCCGGCCTCTTTATCGACCAGCGGCCCACAGCGGTGTCGGGCACGGCGGTGACGGTCACTCTCGACGGCAAACGCCCGATGATCGGCGAGGTACAGGCGCTGATCGGCTCGGCGGCGACCGGGAGCCCGCGGCGGGCGGTCAGCGGCATCGATTCTTCGCGCGCGGCGATGATCACGGCGGTGCTGGAGAAGCGAGCCAAGCTGCCTGTGGGAACGAACGACATCTATCTGTCGACGGTCGGCGGCATGCGCCTGACCGATGCTTCGTCGGACCTCGCCGTGGCGCTGGCGATCGCATCGGCATTCCTCGATGTGGCGATGCCGACGTCTGCGGTGGCGATCGGCGAGGTCGGGCTAGCTGGGGATCTGCGGCGGGTGACCGGCATGGATCGCCGACTGGCCGAGGCCGCCCGGCTCGGTTTCACCTACGCGCTGGTGCCCACCGGTGTGACCGCCGCGCCGCCGGGCCTGCGGGTGATTTCCGCCGATGACATCACCTCGGCATTGCAGGTCCTGCGCGGTATCAGTCAGAATGGCGCGAACTGATGCCAGTCCAGCTCACATCAGACGACCGATCCGTGGAGAATCGATGGCTGTGAAGTCGACGGGGCGCGCGGCCCGCACCGTCGTCCAACTTGTCCGACCAACACTGCGGGAGACGATTGCCCGACTGGCACCCGGAACGGCCCTTCGCGACGGCCTTGAGCGAATCCTGCGAGGCAACACCGGTGCATTGATAGTCATCGGCTACGACGACAGCGTAGAAAGCATCTGTGACGGCGGCTTCTCGCTGGACGTTCAGTATGCGCCCACCAGGTTGCGCGAACTGTCGAAGATGGACGGCGCGGTGGTGCTGTCCAGCGACGGCAGCCGCATTCTGCGAGCCAATGTGCAGTTGGTACCTGATCCGTCCATACCCACCGAAGAGTCCGGAACTCGACACCGCTCCGCCGAGCGCAGCGCGATCCAGACCGGCTACCCGGTGATATCGGTCAGCCACTCGATGAGCATCGTGACCGTCTACGTCGCCGGCGAGCGCCATGTAGTACCGGAATCAGCGACGATACTTTCGCGTGCCAACCAGACCATCCACACCCTCGAGCGTTACAAGACCCGCCTCGACGAGGTGTGCACTCAGCTCTCGGCCGCCGAGATCGAGGATTTTGTGACCCTGCGCGACGTAATGACGGTCGTTCAGCGTCTGGAGATGGTGCGCCGGATCAGCCTGGAGATCGACTCAGACGTTGTCGAACTGGGAACCTCCGGACGCCAACTCAAACTGCAACTAGACGAGCTCGTCGGCGACAACGACACCGAACGTGAACTGATGGTGCGTGACTACCATGCCAATCCCGATCCTCCCTCCGCGGAACAGGTCAGTGCGACGCTAGAAGAGCTTGACGGCTTGTCAGACGGTGAACTGCTCGACTTCACGACGCTGGCCGGGGTGTTCGGCTATCCGTCTACCGCCGAAGCGCAGGAATCTGCAATGAGTTCGCGCGGTTACCGCGCGATGGCGGGGATCCCCAGGCTGCAGTTCGCCCACGTTGATCTGCTCGTACGTTCCTTCGGCTCATTACAGGGGCTACTTGCGGCGAGCTCCAACGATCTACAGTCGGTGGAAGGAATCGGGTCGATGTGGGCTCACCACATCCGAGAAGGCCTTTCACAGCTGGCCGAGTCCACGATCTCCGACCGGTTCGCTTAGCAGCCGGTCGATCAGCCCACCGGACCCGGCACTGGCATGTGCGGCGCACCGTCGACCGGGGGCGGAGCCGGCTGCACGGCGTTCTGCGTGAGCATGAACGGCACGGGCGCAGAGCGCAGGTTCCCCAGTTGGACGAGCAAGTTATACGTGCCTGGACCGATTGGCTGGCGCGGCAGCGGGCAGTTTGGGGCCGAGCCCATCCCGGTCCAGGTGACCTCAGTGGTGACCTGCTCGCCGGGCTGGAACATTCTGATCAAGGTCTCGTTCGACGGTGCGCAGTCCAGGTTCGACCACAACCGCTGATTATCAAGCGAATACACATAAGCCGCCAGGACGGCGGCTCCCACATCCCGCTTACAGGCGACCAGGCCGATATTGGTCACCACCATAGTGAACTTGGGCTGGTCACCGATAACGTACTGCGGCACGTTGGTGATCCCCTTGACCGCCAGAGCAGAATCGGGGCAGTCGTCCCCCTCTTGAAGGATCGGTGGTGGCACGACGGCTGCGGTTGGAGTCGCCGCCGGCGGAGCTTGCCCACCAGGCTGGATAGG
>JAHZKD010000428.1 GCA_022600605.1 Actinomycetes bacterium | reverse complement strand
CGTCGAAAGTGGTATCGCGCGTTGTCCGCGATGTGTGTCAGTGGCGGACTACGTCTTCATTGAGTCAAGGTCCGGGCGGGAGTACGGCCGTCTTCGCTATGAGGTGCGTTGCCGAAAATGTGGTGAACATTACGGCGAAGATAGCCGGCCTTTTTCGGGTGAGTTGTCGGGTGAGTTGTCGGGTGGCCGGGTCGCCGTCGCCGAATCACCTATCGTGTGGCCGCCTGACCGGGAACCCGTCGAAGTGCGGGATTGGCGCAGCGAACTTCGTGGACGACTCACGATGGCTGCGCAACGCGGCAAGAATGAAGTCGAAGTTGTGGTCCGTCGCACCCGCAGTTTGGTGGCAGACCGTCGGTCTGGGTTGCGCGGCGGTCAGATCGGGGGGTAGGCCGGAGGCGGGTACACCCCGCGGAGAATCCACGCCCACCAATTGATGCCGTATTCGATCTCGTCGCTTGCGTCGTAATCCGGATTCGGGTCCACCGCGATGCCTCCCGGTCAGCTGTTGGCTAAATGCTGGCTCTTGGGTGGAGTGTAGACCGCCCGGACCCGCGACGACATCGCAACGGCCCGCCTAAACTAAACCAACCAGTTAGTTGAGCCTCGAAACGCTTCGAGTGCCGTCCGGTCCCTGCTTATAGTGAGTCGCCATGTCTGAAACCGTCACCACCAACGGGAAGTCCAGGCGCGAAGAATTGTTGGCCGTTGCCACCAAACTGTTCGCCGCGCGCGGCTACCACGGCACCCGCATGGACGACGTCGCAGATGCGGTCGGCCTGAACAAGGCGACGGTGTACCACTACTACGCCAGCAAGGCCCTGATCCTCTACGACATTTACAAGGGCGCCGCCGACTTCACCGTGCACGCTCTCCACGACGACCCGTCGGCGTCGGCGCGGGAGACCATCTACCACTTCACCCGGCGTCTGCTCGTGGGCATCGCCAGCAACACCGAGCGCGCGGCGGTGTACTTCCAGGAGGGCCCCTACATCACGGAATGGTTCACCGAGGATCAGGTTGCCTATATCCGCGAGAAGGAGACCCAGGTCTACGAACACGTCCGCGATGTGATCGACCGCGGCATCGTCAGCGGGGAGTTCTATGACTGCGACTCCCATGTGCTCGCTTTGGGCTACATCGGGATGACGCTCGGCTCCTACCGGTGGCTCCGGCCGCATGGCCGGCGCAGCGCCCAGGAGATCGCCGTTGAGTTCAGCACAGCGTTGCTGCGCGGCTTGATTCGCGACGAGTCGGTGCGGGGGACATCGCCACTAGGCGTTGACGTTGCGACACCGTGATCGCGTGCCTGAGATGGCGCCCTGAGGGGATGCCCCTTTCCGCCCGGACATCGCCGGGATGCGCTTTGAGGCCGGCGCGGCAGCGAGGGTTATGCTCTGCCAATGCCGCTGGTGAGTACGACAGTCGAAGTGGCGGCCGGAGCCGACGCGATCATGGCGATCGTCGCCGATTTCGAGAGCTATCCGCAGTGGAACGAGGAGATCCAGGGCTGCTGGGTGCTGGCCCGCTACGACGACGGGCGGCCCAGTCAGCTGCGGCTCGACGTCGTCGTGCTCGGTCAGGCGGGAACCTTCATCTCCGCAGTGTATTACCCCGGCGAGAATGAGATCTACACGGTGCTGCAGCAGGGCGATCACTTCACGAAGCAGGAGCAGAAATTCTCAGTGGTGGCTATGGGCCCCGTATCGCTCCTGACCGTCGATCTCGATGTCGAGACCAAGCTTCCGCTTCCCAACCCGATGGTCAAGAAGGCGATAGGTGACACGCTTGACTACCTGGCCGGCAACCTGAAGGCCCGCGCCGAGCAACTTGCCGCCAACTAGCGTCCTTCCCGGATTGAATATCCTCTCTTACAACCCCGAACCGGGTTGTTGGGCGGAGTAGACGGAGTACGAGACGGTGACTGTTCCAGCTGGCCAGTCCAGTCCGGCGACTGAGCAGCCGTACTTGGCGCGGCGTCAGAATTGGACCAATCAAGCTGCCAGGCATGCGTTGATGCAACCCGACAGTGCCGCTCTGAGATTCCTCGGCCGCACGACAACGTGGCGCGATCTCGACCACCGCGTGACGGGCTTGGCAGCCGCGCTGCACCGGAGAGGCGTTGTGCAGGGCGACCGAGTCCTCATCCTGATGCTCAACCGTCCGGAGTTCGTCGAGTCGTTCCTGGCGATCAACAAGCTTGGTGCGATCGCGGTGCCGGTCAACTTCCGGATGACGCCGCCGGAGATCGCTTACCTGGTCGCTGACTGCCAGGCCCGCGTCATGATCACCGAGTCAGTGCTTGCCCAAGTTGCGGCCGGCGCGCGCGAACTGGCGGCGACCTTGGCCACCGTGGTCGTCGTCGGCCCCGTCGTTCAGGCCGATGACCCCGATTCGCCTACTGCTCTGGATTACGAGGAGGCGCTGGCCGAGGCGGGCCCGGCGGCTGCGGTGGTCGATATCGCCGACGATTCACCCGCGCTGATCATGTATACCTCGGGCACCACCGGCCGGCCCAAAGGTGCGGTGCTCACCCACGCCAACCTGGCCGGCCAGGCGATGACACACCTGTTCACCAACGGTGCGGACATCGATAATGACATCGGTTTCATCGGCGTCCCGCTGTTTCACATCGCCGGCGTCGGCAGCATGATCGTCGGATTGCTGCTAGGCCGGCCGACGGTGATCCATCCGGTGGGAGCCTTCGACCCTCGCGAAGTGCTCGACGTCCTTGAGGCCGAGCGGGTAACCGGAATCTTTTTGGTACCCGCGCAGTGGCAGGCGATGTGCGCGGTTCAGCGTGCCAAACCGCGCACGCTCAAGTTGCGGACTCTGTCCTGGGGTGCGGCGCCGGCATCGGACACCCTGCTGCGCGAGATGTCGCACACTTTCCCCGGGGCGCAGATTCTGGCGGCCTTCGGCCAGACCGAGATGTCACCGGTCACCTGCATGTTGTTGGGGGAGGACGCCATCCGCAAGCTTGGCTCGGTGGGGAAGGTGATCCCCACCGTGTCAGCACGAATCGTCGACGAGGACATGAACGACGTTCCCGTCGGCGACGTCGGCGAGATCGTGTATCGAGCACCCACGCTGATGGCCGGCTACTGGAACAACCCCGAAGCCACTGCCGCAGCGTTCGCCGGGGGTTGGTTCCACTCAGGCGATTTGGTGCGCCAGGATTCCGAGGGCTACATCTGGGTCGTCGACCGAAAAAAGGACATGATCATCTCCGGCGGCGAGAACATCTACTGCGCCGAGGTCGAGAACGCGCTGGCCGCCCACCCCGACATCGTCGAGGTCGCCGTCGTCGGTCGAGCGCATTCGACCTGGGGACAGGTCCCCCTGGCGGTGATCGTTGTGCGAACTTCGCCGGGAGCCACCGGCCGACCGTCACTGGAACCAGCGGATCTGAACGATTTCCTGACCGGCAGACT
>JAHZKD010000427.1 GCA_022600605.1 Actinomycetes bacterium | reverse complement strand
GTCGACGAGGTCTTCACGGTGTACTCGTCGCCGAGCCCGTATTCGGGAATCACCTTGTCTTTGGAGGCTTCGGTGAGCCCTGCTCCGGCCTCGATACCGATGATCTCGCGGTCGAATTCGTCAGCCTTCCCCTTGAGGTCGCCTATGGAGTTGACGTCCTCAACGTAGGCCGGGACGGTCCATTCCAGCGAGGCATCCTCGTACCACTCACCGAGCTTCTCGACTTTGTCGCCATATTGTTCCCAATAGCTCTCGTGGGTGGTGGGCAGCCAGACGTCGAAGAACAGGTCCAAATCGCCGCGAGCTACGCCCGCAAACAGCGGACCTACTTCCAGCAGCTGCATCTTGACGCCGTAACCCTGCTCTTCCAGGAGATCCTTCCAAAGGTAGGTAACGGCAACGTCCTCGTCCCAAGGGATGTAACCGATCGTCAGCTCGCGCTTTTGCGCCTGCTCACTCCCGCCGCACGAGGTGACGACCAACGCGATTGCCAGCAGCACGCCCGCTGCCCAGGTTAAGCGGGAACATCTTCTGTTACGTCGCACCCGTAGTCCCTTCATTTGCCATGGATTAGTTGCCCCGCCCGAAGGCAGGGCTTCGACTCTGCCAGAAGCTCAGCAGAGGCGAACCGTGCGGTCGCTCTAATTCGGAGGTTCACTGTCCGGCGCGGCGCGTCACGCGGCCTCCGCCACCCGCTCTGCCTTCTTGACCGCCGAACGGTTCCCCAGGGCCTGGGTGAGTCGATCCAAGTAGATGGCGAGGAGGACAACGGCGAGCCCGCTGGCTGCGCCGCGACCGATATTCGTCTGGGTGATCGCCGAATAAACGTCCTCCCCGAGCCCTCCCGCGCCTACCAGGGCGGCAATGACGACCATGGACAGCGCGAGCATGATGACCTGGTTGATTCCGGCCAGAATCGTCGGCAGGGCAAGCGGGATCTGGATCTTGGTCAGGATTTGCCATGGCGGGGCGCCGAATGCCTCTCCGGCCTCGACCATCTCCGGGTCGACCTGGCGAATACCGAGTTCGGTCAGGCGCACACCCGGCGGCATCGCGAAGATCACCGTCGCGACCATTCCCGGGAAGACACCGATGCCGAAAAGCGCCAAGGCCGGAATGAGATAGACGAAGGGCGGAGTTGTCTGCATGAAGTCCAGCACGGGACGGACCAGTCGACTGAAGCTTTCGTTGTAGGCAGCCAGAATCCCCAACGGGACACTCGCCACCGTGGCGGCCACGGTGGTGATGATGACCAGCGCCAACGTCTGCATGGCATGTTCCCAGAAGCCCATGGACACAATAAGCGCGGTGCTCAACAGCGCGTAGGTCGCGAACTTCCAACCCCGCAGCCACAAACCGAGCAGCGTCAACAACCCGACCATGGCCAGGGCCGGGAGGTAGAGCAGTGCAGAGGAGAGCCCGTCGTACATCGACGTGCCCAGTGAGCTCAAAGATTCGAAGAAGGGCAGAAAGTTGTCGTAAAGCCAGTCGACGAACCATTGGACGGCCTCACCTACAGGAACCTTGGGGAGGGCGTCGCCTTGTGCGCTCACCAGTTCAGACACGGTCTGCCTCCTCGGCGTCGCATTGAGAATCGGAATTGCACCCGCCGAGCGCGGCCAACAACCTCGTACGCCGAACAATGCCGACCAGTCGCTCATCATCGTCCACGACCGCAATGGGAAGCAGGCTCTGTGCGGCGGGTACAAGCAGCTCGGCGATGGAAGCGTCGGCTTTCGTCTTGCGGATGTCGCCGCGTACCAGGCTTTCGATGGTCGCGTCCCCGCCCTCTACGGCTGCCGCGACCTCCGCGTCGAGGACGGCGCCGGCCAGACGCTGCTCGGCGTCGGTCACGAACGCGACGGTGAGTTGGTGATCGCGCATGGTTTGCAGGGTCTCGCCGGGGTCGGATCGCGCGTCGACCGTGACCAGCGGCTTCTCCTTGATCACGTCCGCCGTCAGCACCCGGCTTCGATCCACGTCGGCCATGAACTGCGCAACGTAGTCGTCGGCCGGAGCGTTGAGGATCTCTTCGGCGGTACCGATCTGCACAGTCTTGCCGGCCTGCAGGATGGCGATCCGGTCGCCCAGCTTCATCGCCTCGTTCAGGTCGTGGGTGATGAACACGATCGTCTTTTTGAGGGATCGCTGCAAGTCGATCAGCTGGTCCTGCATTTCCCGGCGGATGAGGGGATCCAGCGCGGAGAACGCCTCGTCCATCAGCAGGATGTCGGTCTCGGCAGCGAGGGCGCGAGCCAGGCCAACACGCTGACGCATGCCCCCGGAGAGCTGAACCGGCAAACTCTTCTCCCAGCCGGAGAGACCGACCATCTCCAATGCCCGACGCGCCTTTTCGAACCTTTCCTCCTTGGCGATCTTTCTGACCTCGAGCGCGTAGGCGGCATTATCCAGGACGCTGCGGTGCGGGAATAGGGCGAATTGCTGGAATACCATACTTACCCGTTGTCGCCGGAGCCCTCGCAGCTGCTTGTCGCCGAGGGCGGTCAGTTCCCGGTCCTCCAGGAAGACCTTCCCAGAGGTCGGCTGCAGGAGCCCATTGAGCATCCTGATAAGTGTCGACTTGCCCGAACCCGACAGGCCCATCACCACGAAGATCTCGCCGGCATTGACCTCGAAACTCACATCGATGACCGCAGGGGTGACCTTCAGCTCCTCGCAGACTGCCGCCTGATCCTCGCCGGCTTCCAGCCGCCGAACGGCTTCATCTGATCGACGTCCGAAGACCTTGTACAGCTTTTCCGCTCGTAGTGTTTTTCCGCTCGTAATGTGGGCAAGCTCCCTCACAAATCGTTGGCTTATCGGCCTGACCGCGCTGGGCACCACCATAGTTCCGTCGATCCCCGGCGCGGCGGTGCGGGCCTGGTCGGCGTGGACTTGGCCGAGCGGGCCGGGGTGGGGATAGCGGAACCTGCGGTCGATCCCAGCCGCGTGGGCTTCGCGGAGACGCCGCCTCGGGGCAAGTGGGTCAACGGGACGGATTCGGTACGGCCGCGGTTTCTGGACCAGTTTGTGGAACCGCAAGTCTTGCGATTCAGTCTGGCGTGAAGGCTTTCGTGTTGTCTCACAGCATCTTCGACGTATTCCTCTTTGCGGAGTACGGCGCTTCCTGGCCGCGAGGCCCCCGTGATACAGCTGTCCCAGTGCGTAGCCGGATTCGTTCAGTCAACACTCCGGTCTGCTGATCTTGGATGGTGGAAGCTGCTGGGATGGCTTGCGTTGAGCAATCTAGGCGCTGCGCCGGGTGAGCGGTTATCGTCGAGGTCATGCGAAGTGTGGTCATCGTCGTGGGCGTGCTCGTCGCGCTTGCCGGTTTACTTTTCACGCTGCAGGGGCTTGGGGCGGTGTCCGGCAGCCCGATGAGTAATACGACCACGTGGTCTGTCCTAGGACCGATCGTCGCGCTCATCGGCATCGCCATCTCGGTCGCCGCCTGGCGTCTTCTCGCCAACCCTCCTCGATGAAAAGAGCGGGATGACCAACGACACTGCGGCACAACGCATGACCGACGCGGCCCGGTCGTGGCTCGACAGCCTCACCGACGACCTGCGCCTCCAAGGGCTTTCGCCCTGGCCCTCCGACGACGAGCGCCACCGGTGGTACTACACCCCCACCGATC
>JAHZKD010000426.1 GCA_022600605.1 Actinomycetes bacterium | reverse complement strand
TCGAAACCGTCCGATCGCGCCGCCTCAACTCCCTGCGCTGACCGGTTGTAGCCGAACACCTCCCGGCCGGCCGCATCGGCTGCACGCATGACCGAGCCGCCGATCAGTCCCAGACCGACTACACATACCGGGGTTTTCGTCACCCCCCAAGGTTGGCACATCGACGCGGTCCCACTATGGGAGGAGGCGCGGAACCGCTGGTTAAGGCCCTGCCGGGGGACTACCGTGAACGCTCATGGGACCGCAGAGTGCAAAGCCGAACAAGCGGGCGGGGGACGCGCCCGACGGCTTCGCTGTGGCTGTCGTGCAAGAGGACGGCAAGTGGCGGTGCGCGGCGATGCTGGCCGCGTCCCTGACGAGCCTGACCGCAGCCGAGAACGAATTACGTGAGTTACGCAGCGCAGGAGCAGTTTTCGGGCTGCTGGATGTTGATGATGAATTCTTCGTGGTCGTGCGGCCGGCCCCGTCGGGAACCCGGTTGTTTTTGTCCGATGCCACCGCGGCGCTGGATTACGACATCGCCGCTGAGGTTCTCGAGAAGCTGGACGCCGACATCGAGGACGAGGATCTGGAAAGTGCCGAGCCGTTCGAGGAGGGCGACCTCGGGGTTTTGTCTGACATCGGACTTCCGGAGGCGGTGTTGGGTGTGATCCTCGACGAAAGCGATGATCTCTACGCCGACGAACAGGTGGGCCGGATCGCCAGGGAGATGGGTTTCGCCAAGGAGCTGTCGGTGGTACTGGATCGCATGGGCCGGTGAGCCGGTCATCGGGCGTGGTTTGTTGACCGACGAAGAACTGATGCGGGCCGCGCTGGAGGCTGCCGGCGGCGCGGGAGCCGACGATGTGCCTATCGGCGCGGTCGTCATCGCCGCCAACGGGACCGAGCTGGCACGCGCAGCCAATGCCCGCGAGGAGCTCGGCGACCCCACGGCACACGCGGAGATCCTGGCGTTGCGGGCGGCGGCTCAAGTGTGCGGTGACGGGTGGCGGCTGCAGGGTGCCACGCTCGCGGTGACGGTGGAGCCCTGCACGATGTGCGCGGGCGCGCTGGTCATGGCGCGGGTGCAGCGGGTGGTGTTCGGTGCGTGGGAGCCCAAGACCGGTGCGGTCGGCTCGCTGTGGGACGTGGTGCGCGATCGGAGGTTGACGCACAGGCCCCAGGTGCGCGGGGGAGTACTGGCCGACGAGTGCGCCGGCCTGCTGGAGCAGTTCTTCGCCCGACAGCGCTGAGAGTCTCTGGCCGGGCCCGGGCTGGCCCCGGGATGACAGCTGATTTCGCCACTCGCGCACGCGCGCGACCGGTTTGGGATGTCAGCCCGCGCATCGGTAAGCTGCCACGCGGTGGCGTGTCCGAGCGGCCTAAGGAGCACGCCTCGAAAGCGTGTGACGGGTAACCCCCGTCCGAGGGTTCAAATCCCTCCGCCACCGCCAAGCATCGCAGGCTATCTATATGCAGGTAGAGGGCCCCGCTTCCAGTCTCGATGCCGAGCGATGGGGCATGGAGTGTTTCTCAGCGAATCACGCAGGGCCTCCGGCGCCGCCGTCACCGCCGATACCGCCGATAGTGCCGACGGGGGCTCCGCCGGGAGCGCCGGGGTCGCCGGCGCCGCCGCTACCGGCGCCTCCATCACCGCCGTCACCACCAGCACCACCTGTGTCGCCGAAGCTGTTGCCGTCACCGCCGTCACCGCCGGTACCGCCGTCACCGCCGGTACCACCGGTGCTGGCACCGCCGAAACCGCCGCCGCCACCGTCGCCACCGATGCTGGCGGTCAGGGCAGTGCCGCCGTCGCCGCCCGAAGCACCGGCACCGCCGCCACCGCCGGCCGTGGCACCGTCACCACCGTCACCGCCGTCACCGCCGTCACCGCCGAAACTCTCGTCACCGGCAAAGTCACCGCCGTTACCGCCGACAGCACCGGCACCACCGAAACCGCCGAACCCGCTGGCGCTGTCACCGCCGATACCGCCGTCACCGCCGTCACCGCCGAAACTGTCGGTGCCGGCGCTGAGACCACCATTCGCTCCGACAGCACCGGCGCCTCCATCACCGCCAGCCGTGCCGCCGGCACCGCCGTCACCACCGTCACCACCGAAACCACCGAAACTTTGGGCACCGGCGTTGTCGCCGGCGAAACCGGCGGTAGCACCGTCACCGCCCGCGCCACCGGCCCCGTTGGTGCTGGCCCCGCCGGCCCCGCCGACACCGCCGTTGCCTCCGGAACTGAAGCTACCGGCGTTGTCGCCGCCGAAACCACCGTATCCACCCTCACCGCCGAAACCGCCGGCCCCGTTGGTGCTGGCTCCGCCGGCGCCGCCGCGACCGCCGAAGCCGCCGCTACTATTTCCCCCGGCGTTGTCGCCGGCGTCACCTCCGGGTCCGCCGTTACCGCCGAAACCGCCGGCTCCGTTGGTGCTGGCACCGCCGGCCCCGCCGGCACCGCCGAAACCGGCGTGGCTGTTGCCGCCGGCGTCGTCGAAGGCGAAACCACCGGCACCACCGTTACCGCCGTCGCCACCGTCATTGCTGGTGCCGGCACCTCCGGTACCGCCGGTACCGCCGTCACCGCCCTGGCTAATGGCACCAGCGTTAGTGCCACCGGAACCGCCGCGGCCACCGACCCCACCAAAGCCGCCGACGCCGCTGGTCGCCGCCGATCCGCCGCTGCCTCCGTCACCACCGGCACCACCGGCACCATCGAGAGTGGCACTGTCACCGGCATCACCTCCTGCGCCGCCCCTGCCGCCGTCACCGCCAAGCCCGGCGGTGGTGTCACCGCCGATACCGCCGGCCCCGCCGGCACCGCCCAAACTGCTGCCACCGGCGTTGTCTCCGCCGTCACCGCCGTCGCCGCCGGTACCACCGTCACCACCAAGGGCCGCGCCGCCGCTGAGGCTGCCGCTCTGGCCGCCGTCACCGCCCTTGCCGCCCGCACTACCCTCACTATCGCCCGGGGTGCCGTCACCACCGTCAGCGCCGTCACCACCGTCAGCGCCGTTACCGCCGCTGCCTACGTCACCGCCGTCACCGCCGTCACCGCCGGCGCCGCCGTCGACACCGATGGTGGTGCTGGTCCACCCGGCACCACCGTTGCCGCCGTTGCCGGCCGGGCCGGCTACGACCGCACCATTGACACCGGGGGCGCCATGGACGCCGCCGGATCCGCCGGTACCGGGGTCACCGCCGACCCGACCGTTGCCAATCGCGCCCGGATTTCCGCCGTTACCGCCCTGGCCGCCATCGGGAGTGCCCGCATCCCCGTCGCCGCCGTCACCACCATCACCCGGTGTGCCGGCATCGCCGCCATCGCCGCCGGCACCACCGTCACCATTGGTGCCACTGGTGTTGAACAAGAGCAGGAACCGGGCCGCACCGGCATCACCGCCGTTACCACCATTGGCCGCGGTACCGCCGGCACCGCCGTCACCGCCATCTCCACCTGTCGCGCCGGCTGCCACGGCGTTGAGACCATTCTGTCCAGAGCCGCCGCTGCCACCTGAACCGGCAGCACCACCGACACCGCCGTTGCCGCCCTTGCCGACTATGTAGCTGCCCGCCCCGCCGATGCCGCCCTAGCCGGCGGCCCCGCCGACACCGCCAACACCGCCATCTGCACCCGGCAGAACGCCATCGACACCATCGCTACCGTCTGCGCCGTCGCCACCATCACCGCCGTCGCCGCCATCACCCCACACCGACAACCACCCGGTACCGCCGCCATCGCCGCCGGCACCGCCACTGCTACCCGCAACCGTGGCCGACCCGCCGTTGCCGCCGTTGCCGCCGTTGCCCAGGAACCACGCGCCGCGACCGCCGTTGCCGCCGGCCTGCCCGTCCCCGCCGTCCCCGCCGTCGCTGTTGAACGCCAACAAGCCCGCGCCGCCGCCATCGCCGCCGTCACCATCGACCGATGTCCCGGCTCCTCCGGCACCGCCGTCACCGCCGCGGCCCCACACCGACCAGAATCCGGTGTCACCGCCGGCGCCGCCGTTACCGCCGTCAATCGCGGCCCCGCCGGCGCCACCGTTACCGCCGTTGCCCACGAACAACCCGCCACGGCCACCGTTGCCGCCGGCACCACCGGCGACCCCGTCACCGCCGTTGCCTCCGTTACCAAACCCGCCGGCCGACCCGCCGTTACCGCCGTTGTAGCCGTCCCCGCCGTCGCCGAAAAACCCGCCATTGCCGCCGTTACATGCGGTGAGGCCGGCGCACGAGGCGGCGTCGAAGCTGAATCCATTGCCGATCACGATCCCGGCGTTGGGGTTCGCGGCGGTGCCGTCACCGAAGAAGAACCGCCACACCGACTCCGCACCGACATCGGTTGAACCCACCGCATCGCTGACCGCAGAGGCGGCCAGGCTGGGGCCAACTACTTGGTCGGAGTCGGGCCCACCACTGACACCATCACTACCCGGATCGCTGATCTCTCGGCGCGCAGCACCGGCCGCCGCCCAGACAAGAGGCGCCGCCACCGGAGCCCCCGGGCCGCCATCAACGGCATGCCCTTCTGAACCCTGCTCGGACGCGCTCGCGGCAACTGACTCCGCCGACGCGGAACCTGCGGGAAGAACCGAAGGAACGGAGACCTCCTGGGGCGAGCCCCCGCCCAGAATCCCGTCCGACTCAGTCGCATCAGTCGACGAGGCCGAACCTGAACCATCGGTGGTCGCGGCGATCGCTTCAACTGCGATATCCGCACCGGAATCCGGGGCATCCGAATTCCCGGTGGCCAATGTCTCTTCAGATGTGTCTTCGGATATGTCTTCAGACGTGTCTACGTCTGGTGTATCCATGTCTGCCGTGTCGCTATCCGAAACATCAATGTCCGAGGTGTCTGTGCCTGAGGCGTCAACGTCCGCGGAAAGGTCGCTGTCCGGGTCGGCAGATGAAGCGCTTGACGACGAGTCCTGCACCCCGGAGACCGCACTCGACGGCGAGGCCCCTGACTCCGGGGGCGACGCGCCCGCACCCGACGAACTAGATCCGGACGATGAACTCGACGAACTTGAGCTTGTCGCCCCCGCTGAACCGCGCGTATCGGTATCCGCGAACGCCACTGCTGGCATGGACGCGATCGCTGCGCCCACACCCAAGGCCAAGGCCAGCGCGCCCACCCGTCCTACGTGTGTGGAGTCGCCTGATGTTGCGGGCTTGATCAGCACCCGCGTCGCGTATTCGATGGGACGCAACCGAACCCGCCCCCCGGTGTCTCGATGTTGACCACGCGATCCAGCACATTGCGGACCGGGTGAAGTGCTGTCGGCGGCAGGTCGTGAACTCAACTTGGCCTCACATGGTTTCGACGTCGGAATCTACTCAGCTGAGCTGAGTATTCAGGACTTGTCGGCCTGGGTCAGCGGCTTGAAAAATCCCGACAGCGCGGCTGCCCAGCTCTAAAGGTCAAGGCGGGCGAAGTGCGCTTCGGGGGCGGACCGCCGGCGAGCTGGTGGCGGTGTTCAACCGCTATCGTGTTCGCCCTCTGACGCCACGGCCAGTTGCGGGCACGTTTTGAGCACACTTGGGCACAAACAAGAGCGATCCCGGTGAATTTGTAGTCCAGAGCTGCTTCGATGTCCTGAACTGTGGCATGTTGAAGGTTCGAATCCCTCCGCCACCGCCATTGGACACTTTGCTTGCCACGACGCGGGAGCCGGCAGCCGAAAGGTTCGGAAAGGAAAGCATGCGTGTCGTGTCGTTCGCGCCGTCGCTGAGCGCCGTTCCCCTGGACTCCGGTGGGGTCGTCGCTGAGGGATTTCCGATGACCAGTTGCTACGTCGATCGCTTTCCCGCCCAAGTCCAGATCCCGATCGTCGTCGCGGTCGTTACTTCGGGGGGTGGTGACTACAACCCCCGGAAATTCATCGTTGCCACCGCACCGAATGGTGAACGGGTGGGCGCACTGCAGTTCGCGTGGCAGTGGCCCGACAATCCGCCCGTTCCGGTGAAGTTCCGGGTCTTCGCGCAACAATTTCCTATGACGGTGCCATCGTCCGGGGTGTACACCCTCGGGCTCTTCGACAGTCTTGAGGAGACCGAATCCGAGCATCTGTTTCCCTTGCCGGTGCTGCGACGCAACCCATTGACCTCGTCCGCCGCACGGAACTGAAACGGCGCATCCTCGGATGCATGATCGGACTCGGATGCATGATCGGACAATTGCCACCTGTTCGCGCCGCAAGGCGTATGGTCTCATGTCATGAAGTCGCTGGTACGCGTGTTGTCAGTGGGATTGATGTCCGGCGTGGTGTCGGCGGTCGGGCTCGCGGGGCCCCCGGCGGCCCACGCTGACGAACTGGGCTATCTGGTCAATATCTTTCAGATGCGCGCGTTCAACTTCCAGGACTCGGGGGCAGCGGTCGCATACGGGCGGACTGTCTGTGACCGGGTGGCGGGCAATGTGAGCTACGCCGACCTGGTCAACCAGGTGAAGGCCGAAGTCCAGACCCCGGACTACTTCCTGACCGCGTACCTGATCAATCAGGCCGTCGATGAGCTCTGCCCCGCACAGATCTGGCAGTTGCGGGAGTCCGCGGCCGGCTACAAGCCTGCTTGATGCCGGCCTGCCCTGCTACGGGCAGAAAGGCTGCGCACCCACCTGATGCCGGCCTGCCCTGCTACGGGCAGGAAACAGTGATTTCGAACGGTTTGTTGACCGGCTGCATCGGGTTGGCGATGTCGATACCGGTCGCGTTTCCGGTGATCTTGTAGGTATTGCCGTCCTTCTCAGCCTTGGCTTCGCCCTGGTCGGCGCCGCTCTCATAGCCCAAGGTGACGCCGTTGACGTTGCCCAGAGCCACCGACTGCACGGTGGGACCGTCACCGCTGCTGAGCACAACGCCGATACCGGTGGTGGCATCTCCGATGGCGATGCTGGTGTTGCCGCCCGCGTCGCTGCAGACCACGGTGCCCTGAATGTCCTGATCTTGACCGTCGATCTTGACGGTGCTCTTGCCCTCCGCCGCGGAGGCTGACGCTGTTTCCCCCGAAGTTTCGGATTTTTCGTCCGAGGAACAGCCCGACAAGCCGGCGACGACGATCGCTGCCCCGCCCACGGCCACCACGATTCCACCCTTCACCACGGTTCTCCTTTGTTGTCGTGTGATTCGTCGAGAGCGGCGAACCATCTCCAGCAGTATGTCGGCGGCTCAAGGCGGGGCGTGCCGAATTCCGCAAAATCTGCGGTCCTGCGGGTCCCACTGCGTCAGCAGGCGACTTTCAGCTTGAACGACCCCGGTGCGCGGAAGCTGGGTTCGGCGGTCTCAAAGCCGTCGGCGGTTCCGCTGATCTCGAAGGTTCGGGCATTCATCGAGATGCTCGCTTCGCCGCCGAGTCCGGAGTTGTAGCTCCCGGTGTACCCGCCCATGTCCTGGATGCGGACAATCCGGACAACCTGTTTGTCTTCGGTCATGATCATGGCGAACGCGCCGGCGTCCTTGGGGCCGGTTTTGATCATGGTCATTGGCCCGACGGTGAGGCAGTTCACCAAGTCGGTGGTGCCGGTGTCCTGGCCGTTGACCGTCATCTGCGCCGTCCCTGCGATGAGCCCGCCGGGCGGTGGCTGGTAGTCCGAGGATTGTGACGAGCACCCGGCGACGGTGAGAGCGGACGCGGCGACGAATGCGTTCAGGGCCCAACGTGTGATCACAGTGCAGAATCTACGACGTGGGCGACAGGATTTTCAGTGTTCCGAGCTTTCGTGTCGAAGCAGAACTCCCTGGCCGGCGTGGCCGGACGGGCGTGATAGGGACTCCGCACGGTGATATCCACACTCCGGCCTTCATCGCTGTGGGCACTCAGGCCACGGTCAAGGCCGTGCTTCCCGAGACTATGAGAGATCTCGGCGCGCAGGCGGTCCTGGCGAACGCCTACCACCTGTACCTGCAGCCGGGTCCCGAGATTGTCGCTGAAGCTGGGGGCCTGGGCGCATTCATGAACTGGCCGGGGCCGACCTTCACCGACAGCGGAGGGTTTCAGGTCCTCTCGCTGGGCGCCGGTTTCCGCAAGGTGCTCGCGATGGACGCCGAACGGGTCCAGGCCGATGACGTCATCGCCAAGGGTAAGGAACGGCTCGCCGAGGTCGACGACGACGGCGTGACGTTTCGATCGCACCTGGACGGATCTACTCACCGGTTCACGCCCGAAGTATCGATAGGTATTCAGCACCAGCTCGGCGCCGACGTCACCTTCGCGTTCGATGAGCTGACGACGTTGGTCAATACTCGTGGCTACCAGGAGAGCTCAGTGCAGCGCACACACGAGTGGGCGGTGCGGAGTCTGGCTGAGCATCGCCGGTTGTCGTCGCTGCAGTCCGGCAAGCCGCCGCAGGCACTGTTTGGGGTCGTGCAGGGCGCACAGTACGAAGATTTGCGCCGCCAGGCCGCCCGGGGGCTGCGGAGGATCGGCGACTGGCCTGGGCCAGCGGAGGGCCTGAGCTTCGATGGGTACGGCATCGGGGGAGCGCTCGAGAAACAGAACCTGGCAACCATCGTTGGCTGGGTTTGCAGCGAGCTACCCGAGGACAAGCCGCGGCACCTGCTTGGCATCGGTGAACCCGATGACCTGTTCGCCGCTATTGAGGCGGGCGCTGACACGTTCGACTGCGTATCGCCCTCCCGCGTCGCCCGCAACGCGGCGGTGTACTCGGTGAACGGCCGGTATAACATCACGGGCTCGCGCTACCGCCGCGACTTCACACCGCTGGACGCCGAGTGTGACTGCTACACCTGCGCCCACTACACCCGCGCCTACCTGCACCACCTATTCAAGGCCAAGGAGCATCTGGCTGCCACGCTGTGCACGATTCACAATCAGCGATTCATCATCGGGCTGGTGGACGACATCCGGAACTCGATAGGTGCGGGCCGATTCGACGAGCTGCGCGAGCACGTGCTCGGCCGCTACTACTCGACGTAGATGTCGCCTGCTCGACGTAGATTTCGCTCAGCGCGGATTTCCTCAGCGCGGCCCGCTCCTTGCCGCCAAATCGGCGCCCGGCAAGACCTGTGCACAATTGAAGAATGACGACATCGGCGGAACCGCAGTCGCTGCTCCTGCAGATACTCGATCCTGCTCACCGTGCTGATCCGTATCCCCTCTACGGCAGGATCCGCGAGCAGGGCGCCGTACACATGGCCGAGAGCAACCTCGCGGTGTTCTCGTCCTTCGCCGACTGCGACGAGGTGTTGCGCCACCCGTCTTCGTCCAGCGACCGGCTGAAGTCCACGGTCGCCCAGCGGCTGATCGCCGAGGGCGCCGAAGCCCGACCCTTGGGGCCGCCCGGGTTCTTGTTCCTTGACCCGCCGGACCACACCAGGTTGCGCGGTCTGGTCAGCAAGGCCTTCCTCCCGAAGGTGGTCAGGGCGCTCGAACCTGAGATCGCGAGGCTGGTCGACTCGCTGCTCGATGAGGCTGACAGCACCTCGGACCCTTTCGACGCGGTAGCGGGGCTGGCGTATCCGCTACCGGTCGCGGTGATCTGTCGCCTCCTCGGCGTCCCGCTGGCCGACGAGCCGGAGTTCAGCGCCGCCTCGGCGCTGCTCGCGCAGTCGCTGGATCCCTTTGTGTCGGTGACGGGTTCGGCCGGTAGCGGTGCCGAGGAGCGTCTGCAGGCCGGGTTGTGGCTGCGCGACTACTTGCGTGAGCTGATCGCTGAGCGCCGGCGCAATATCGGTGACGACTTGATGTCTGGGCTGATCCAGGTTGAGGAGTCCGGCGATCAGCTCACCGAAGAGGAGATCGTCGCGACCTGCAACCTGCTGCTGGTTGCTGGGCATGAGACGACGGTCAACCTGATCGCCAACGCCATCGTGGCGTTGCTTCGCGACCCAGCGTGGTGGACGGCGCTGGCCGCCGATCCGACAAAGGCGGGCGCGGTGATCGAGGAGACACTGCGGTATGACCCGCCGGTGCAGCTGATGGGCAGGGTCGCGGGTGAGGCGATGAGCATCGGGGGGCTCTCGATCCCGAAGGGGGACAACTTGCTCGTCCTTGTTGCCGCTGCACACCGCGACCCCGAGGTCTTCGACCAGCCGGACCTCTTCGATCCGGGCCGCACGGCGATTCGGCACCTCGCTTTCGGCAAGGGCCTGCACTTCTGCATCGGCGCGCCGCTGGCCCGGTTGGAAGCGAACGTCGCGCTCACCGCGATGGCCGCGCGGTTCCCGCGCGCGGCGCTTGCCAGTGAGCCGCAGTACAAGCAGAACGTGACCCTGCGCGGCATGTCAACGCTGCCTGTCTCGCTGTGAGGGACGTTATGTACTCAGCCGGGGCGGTATACCCACGGAGCCCGTGGTAGTCGACTCGGGTCAAACTCGGCGAGCATGCCCTCGACGGCGGTCGACTTGAAGCCCAGAGAGTGGGCGATCTGATCGAGCGCATTCTGTACGCCGATCTCGGCAAGTGTCACCGCACCGTCTCGCTTGGCCAGCCGCGCACCCTCGGAGTTGAGCACCAGCGGGACGTGGGCGTACAGCGGCACCGGTTGGCCGAGCAGCCGCACCAGATACGCCTGCCGCGGCGACGAGGACAGTAAATCGTTCCCGCGCACGACCTGGTCGACTCCTGAGGCGGCATCGTCGAGCACCACCGCAAGGTTGTAGGCCGGCACACCGTCGCCACGACGCACCACAAAGTCGTCGACCACACCGGTGTAGTCCCCGTGCAGCACGTCGTGCACGGTGTAGCGGCTGGTCTCGG
>JAHZKD010000425.1 GCA_022600605.1 Actinomycetes bacterium | reverse complement strand
TGGTCCTGCAGTTCAGCCAGACTCCTGCCCTGGGCCACCACGGTGCCGTCCCCGCCCTCGACGGCAAAGTTCAAGCGTAGATGCGCAGGCAGCTTGTCCAGATCGAACGCGTCGACGGGCACCAGGATCCCGGTCATCCGCCGCAGTTCGCGCTGCACCGCATCCAGCACTGATCCGCTGTCCGGTGAAATCGCTGCAAGCAGCGCTCTGGCGGTGTCGGGCGCCGGAACGAAGTTGCGCCGCAAGTCTTTCGGAAGGGATCGGATCAGCGCTGTGAGCAGTTCCTCCCGCAGCGCGGGTACCTGCCAGGCGAAGTCGTCGCCGCCAAGCCGGGCGAGCACGTCGACCGGGACATGCACGGTGACGCCGTCATCGGCGGTGCCGGGTGTGAATCGGTAGGACAGCGGCAGCGCCAAGTCTCCCGACATCCAGGTCTCCGGGTGCTCGGAATTCTCTTCGGTACGCATCAGGTCATCGCGACCCAGAGTGAGCAGATCCGGCGTGCGGTGACGCTGTTTGCGCCACCAGCCGTCGAAATGGCGCACTGAGACAACGTCTTCGGGAATACGGGCGTCGTAGAAGGCAAAGACCTGTTCGTCGTCGACCAGCAGATCGCGACGACGGGCACGCTCCTCAAGCGCGGCGAGCTCTGCCCGCAACTTCGCGTTGTCCCTGAAGAAGTGATGTTGGGTATTCCACTCTCCGTCGACCAGCGCGTGCTGGATGAACAAATCTCTCGCGGCTTCGGGGTCGATCTGCCCGTATCCGGTGCGGCGGCGCGCCACGATCGGAAGACCGTAGAGCGACACCTTTTCGTATGCCATCGCCGCACCGCCCTTGGGGTCCCAATGCGGCTCGCTGTAAGTCCTTTTCACGAGGTGTCCAGCGACGTGCTCGACAGCCTCAGGCTGGATGCGGGCCGCTGTGCGGCCATAGAGCCTGCCGGTTTCAACCAGATCGGCCACCACGACCCAGCGCGGGGGGCGCTTAGTCAGCACTGAGCCCGGCGCCAGCACGAACTTCGTGTTGCGCGCTCCCGAGTAGTTGCGGGTGTCACCGTCTCGTAGTCCAATGTGCGATAGCAGCCCCGCAGCCAGCGCAGCATGCACCTGCGCGGGGTCTGCGGTAGCGCTTTGCTCGCGGATGCCGAGATCGGAGCAAATGCTGCGCAGCTGACCTACCAGGTCTTGCCACTCGCGGATGCGCAGGTAGTGCAGAAACTCCTGACGGCACATCCGGCGAAACGAGCTGCCGGAGCGCTCTTTTCGCTGCTCACCCAGGTATCGCCACAGATTGAGATAGGAGATGAAATCGGAGTGTTCGTCGGCGAAACGGGCGTGCTTCTGGCGAGCGGCCTCCTCTCGGTCAGAGGGTCGCTCACGCGGGTCCGGTATCGACAGCGCCGCCGCGAGCACCAGTATTTCGCGCACGCATCCCTCGGCGTCGGCCTGCAGCAGCATCCTGCCCAGCCGTGGATCCACCGGGAGCTTCGCCAACCGGCTGCCGATGTCGGTAAGTGCCCCGCTGCTATCGAATGCGCCAAGTTCCTGGAGCAGGCCCACGCCGTCGCGAATGCTCCGTGCATCTGGCGGGTCCAGGAATCCGAAGTCCTCGACCTCACCGAGATCGAGCGCTGCCATCTGCAGGATCACCGCCGCGAGGTTGGTGCGCAGCAGTTCGGGATCGGTGTAATGCGGACGGGCGTCGAAGTCGTCCTCGGAATAGAGCCGGATGCAGACGCCGGGCGCGGTGCGCCCGCACCGACCGGCTCGCTGCTGAGCCGAGGCTTGCGAGATCGGTTCGATCGGCAGGCGCTGCACCTTGGTTCGGCGGCTATAGCGCGAGATCCGCGCGGCACCGGGGTCGACGACGTAACGGATACCGGGCACCGTCAACGACGTCTCGGCGACATTGGTGGCGAGCACGACGCGTCGCCTGGCCCGGCTGGACTGAAAAACCTTCTGCTGCTCAGCGGTCGGCAGCCGAGCATAGAGCGGAAGCACCTCGGTGTTGGGATCGAAAGCGCCCCGCAATGCCTCCGCGGTGTCGCGGATCTCGCGCTCACCCGACAGGAACACCAGCACGTCTCCAGGCGGTTCGGCGGCGAGCTCGGTGACCGCGTCGACGATCGCCTCGGTCGGATCGCGCAACTCGGTGCGCACGACCTCATGGTCGGGATCATCGGGATCCTCGTTCTGGGTTCCTCCGATCGGGACTTCCAGTGGACGGTAACGGATTTCGACCGGGTAGGTGCGTCCAGATACCTCCACAATCGGCGCCCCGCCAAAGTGTTCGGCGAACCGTTCGGGCTCGATCGTCGCCGAGGTCACGATGATCTTCAGGTCTGGCCGGCGCGGAAGAAGCCCCCGGAGATAACCAAGCAGGAAGTCGATGTTGAGGCTGCGTTCGTGTGCCTCGTCAAGGATGATGGTGTCGTAGCGCAGCAGGCGACGATCCCGCTGGATGTCGGCGAGCAGGATGCCGTCGGTCATCAACTTCACCAGGGTCCGATCGCTGGCTTGGTCGGTGAAGCGCACGGTGTAGCCCACGGCGTCACCCAGCGGAGTGCCGAGCTCGTCGGCGATTCGCTGCGCAACCGTGCGGGCGGCCAGCCTCCGCGGTTGCGTATGGCCGATGGTGCCCCGGATACCACGTCCGAGTTCAAGGCAGATTTTCGGCAGCTGGGTGGTCTTGCCGGACCCCGTGGCCCCCGCGACCACCACCACCTGATGCTCGGCGATGGCCTTGGCCAGGTCATCCCGGCGGTCGCTGACAGGCAACTCCGGATACGTGATCGCTGGGACGGCGGCCTTCCGCGTCGCGATGAGCGCTTCAGCGGTGCCGAACTGCTGGGTCAGTTTGTGCAGCTGCTCGGCGCTGGGCGATCGCAGCTTGTGCAATCTGCGACGCAGGCGGGCGGCATCGCGGATCGTCAACCCGTCCAGCCGCGCGCGCAGGGCTCGGATGTCGGCGTTGGACGGATCGGGCACTCCGGAAACGATAGGTGGCGAGCCGTCGGCGCGCTCCGGGTGTGGTCACCGCAGCGCGCGCGGTCACACGGAAGGGCGAGGGTGAGTTGTCGCTGCTACCGGTCGGGTGACCAGTAGTCCAGCATCTCGGCGAACGTCTGAAAGGCGGGTGTGTTGACGCCGTAGGTTGCCTCGAAGTGGATGCTCAGCGGGAAACCGAGCCCCCCGACGCCGTCGATCACCCGTTTGTACAGTTCCACCATCAGCTTGCGCCGATCGGCAGGTTCACTCCCGGCCAGCGTCTTGACGAATTGCTGCTCGGCGGCAACCGCAGCGTTGCCCGGATCCTGGATCAGCCAATCGATCAGACCGACCTTGCTCTCGATCTTGGGCACAAAACCGAACGACAGCAGAATCTCGGGCCGGTGCTCGGTCGTCCGGGCGAACTCGCCGAGGAATGCGACGATCGCGTCGGAGTACAGCAGCTGGGTCATGCCGTAGGTGGCGCCCCGGTTGCATTTGAAGTCGAAGCGACCGTGTTCGCTGTCCCTGGTCGGGATCAGGATCACGCCGCGGTTGTCGACGACGTCGTCGAACATCGCCAAAGCGTCCGTCGGTGCGACGCCCGAACCCTCGCCGTCGTTGAGAGTGCGGGGAACCCCGACGAACGCGATCCCGTCGAATCCGCTGTCGCGCAGTTCGGTCAGCCGGGTGCGTAGCGCAGGCTCATCGGTGAATGCAGTGACCTGTGTGCACAGGCCGTTGATTCCCGGGAGCTCGGGCTTGATCATCGACCAGAAGTCCAGGACATCCAACTTCGGCTTCATTTCGATAGGACGATCGCCGTCTTCCTGGATCATCCCCGGGATCATCACGTGGCGGATACGCCCCGCCAAACCTGCTTCGGCCGAACACCGAAGCACCTTCTCGGCTTCCTCAAGTGCGTGTTCCCGGCCGCGGTCGGTGTTCGGGGGCACGAGCTCCAGAGCGATAGTGTTCAGGCTCACAACGTTGCTCCACATCTGACAGCGACTTGTCCGCGGCGGCCTGTCGAAGTCGACCAATTACCTCGCCGCCTGAGAACAATCACCATACCGGCCAGTGAATCTCGGGCCCCTGTGGACAACCCCGTGCAGACGTCGCACTCGGGGTTGAGCTTTCATGGTGGTAGAGAACCCATGAAGATTCTGCACAGAGCCACGTCATACAGAACCATGTCATACAGAACCATGTCATACAGAACCACGCCATCCCTCACGCTGCTCGCGACACTCGCCTTGATGACCTCCACCGTCGCGGCCTGCGCAGCAGTGGAGGACTTACCTGGATCCACGTCCACCAGTGCAACGCCACCAGCCTCGCCATTCGACCCCACCGAGAAGCCGCCCAATCCCACCGGACCTCTACTCGCTTACCGAGCGATCGACGAGATCGGGCTCGTGGACGGCACGAACATCGTCGCCGCGGTGTCTGGCACCTTCGGTTCCTCGAACGACCTGATCACCACCGAGGACGGCAAGTTCGTCTTCGCGCGCACCACCGAGAACAAGCTCGCCACACTCGACGTCGAAAGCGGGAAAGGGGCCACTCGTGAGGTGCCGGTGGGTCCGACGCTGGGAACCGGCGGCGCAAGCACGATCATGTGGTTAGAGCAGCCGAACCGGCTGATGCAGCTCGATCTGGCGGACCCGGACTCCCAACCGGTACTGCACCAGACGGTCGACCTGCCACCGGTTGCGGGGACGCTCCTCCGTGAGCCGCGGTTGGTCGCCGCCCGCGGCGGCACGGCGGTCATCGCACGCGTAGAGGCTCCACCGTCCCCGTTCGGCGGCCCGGACACCCTGTACGCCGTGCGCGGCCCGGCAGCCCCGACCCCGCTCGGCCAGGCCGACGCGAACTCACCGGTGTCGGTGGCACGCCTCAGCCCCGACGGCGCTGAACTCACGTACGCGTTGTACCGCAGCACGGACAGCAGCTGCGGGACTGCAGCGGTCGTACTGTCCGCCGCAGACGGCACACAGCAGACCTTCGAAGTGGCGGGCCCAGACGCCGACAGCGGTTCCAGGGTGCCGAAGCTGTGGTGGCCCGTGACCGGTCCCCCGAAACTAAGCCTCTTGACCTGGCGGTGCGACCGGCCGGAAACGTCCTCGCCGCTGGTGTGGCAGCTGGCCGGAGAAGCCCCGGACACCATCGAAGAGGTCAGCCCGCCGACCTCGGCGCTGCAGACCATCGATGTTGCACCCGGTCAACGCGCATTGATCCTGCCGGAGACCGGCGGCTATGCCGAGCCGACAGGGACGTTGGTGCTTGAGGAGAGCACGCGCCGGATCTCGATCAAGAGCGGAGTCGACGCCATCGCAGCGATCCGGCCGTCTCCGTAGGCTGGATGAGGTGAGCATCGCGCTGCAGAACCGGTTCGTCCGGGAGCTTCCCGAGCTGGCGGTTGGCTGGCAGGCAGAGGCGGCACCCGACCCCGAGCCAGTCCTGGTCAACGATGCGCTGGCCGGCGAGCTCGGGCTCGACCCGACCTGGTTGCGTACCGCCGAGGGGCTGGGCCTGCTGGTCGGGACGCTGCTCCCGCGCGAGGCGACGCCCGCGGCGCAGGCTTACGCCGGTCACCAGTTCGGCGGGTTCGTCCCCCGCCTCGGCGACGGCCGCGCATTGCTGCTCGGCGAGATCGTCGACAGCTCCGGCCGGGTGCGAGACCTGCATCTGAAGGGTTCCGGACGGACGCCGTTCGCCCGCGGCGGAGACGGGCTGGCGGCGATCGGACCGATGGTGCGTGAGTACGTCATCAGCGAGGCCATGCACACGCTGGGAATCCCCACCACACGCGCGCTCGCGGTCATCTCGACAGGACGCCCGGTGTATCGGGACACGATACTGCCGGGGGCTGTGCTCGCGCGGGTCGCCGACAGCCATCTACGGGTCGGCTCGTTCCAGTACGCCTCCCAGCTTTCTCACTCCACCGGAAACCCCGACCTGCTGCGCCGGTTGGCCGACCACGCGATCGCCCGGCACCATCCGGCAGCAGCCGAGTCCGATCACCCCTACCTCGCTCTGCTCGAGGCTGTGAGCGCGAAGCAGGCTGAGCTGGTCGCCCGATGGATGCTGGCCGGCTTCGTGCACGGAGTGATGAACACCGACAACATGACCATCTCCGGCGAAACCATCGACTACGGACCATGCGCGTTCATGGAGAGCTTCGACCCGGAGACGGTGTTCAGCTCGATCGACATCGGCGGCCGCTACGCCTACGGCAACCAGCCTGGGATCGCGCTGTGGAATCTCACTCGTTTCGCCGAAGCGCTGCTGCCGCTGCTCAGGGACGCCGCCGAAGACACCGACGACCCCGACGACCCGGCAAAGGCCATCGAGCGCGCCGAGTCGTCGTTGGCCGGCTTCGCCGACCGCTACGAGCGGTGTTGGTCGGCCGGAATGCGAGCCAAGCTCGGGTTGTCGAACTCTCCTGCCGAGGCGGTGACACCGTTGGTCGAGGAGCTGCTGAGACAGATGCAGCAGAGTCAGATCGATCACACGTCGTTCTACCGCCGTCTCAGCCGGGCGGCGCGGGCAACCCCAGAGCGGACGCCCAGCGGGAAGTGCACCGGCGCCGCCGGGCTCGACGACTGGACCGCCAGGTGGCGGGCGCTGGGACCCGACCCGGATGCAATGGACCTGGTCAATCCCATCTACATCCCGCGCAACCACCTGGTGGAAGAAGCGCTGGCGGCGATCACCGCGGGCGACGCGGCACCGCTGGAACGGCTGCTCGAGGCCATCCGGTACCCCTTCGACGAACGCCCGGGTTTCGAGCGCTACGCCGAGCCGGCTGAGCAGGAATTCGCTTCCTCCTTTCAAACCTTCTGTGGAACCTAAGCGGACCGGCGTACCGTGGCCTAGACCATCGGAAATAGACCACCAGCAGCTACAGGCACAGGAGACTCAGTGAGCAGCAAAAGTGTCAGGCTCGGGCTGCAGGACCTGATGTTCATCTACGGCGAGACATCCAGTTCGAAGATGCACGTCGCAGGACTTCTGCCGTTCACCCCGCCTACGGATCTGCCGCGCGACTACCTGCGGGACATGATCGACGACGCGCGCAGCCTGGAAGTGACGTCGCCGTGGAACCGCAAACTGGCTACCCCGCGGTTGCAGTTCAGCCCGGTGCACGACTGGGTGATCGACGAGGATTTCGACTTCGACTATCACGTCCGGCGTTCGGCCCTGGCCAGTCCAGGTGACGAACGGGAGCTGGGCATCCTGGTATCCCGGCTGCACAGCAACCACCTGGACCTGACACGCCCGCCGTGGGAGATCCACGTCATCGAAGGGCTCGAGGGCGGACGCTTCGCTCTGTACATGAAAATCCACCACGCGCTCGTCGACGGCTACAGCGCGATGAAGATGTTGGCGCGCAGTCTGTCCCCGGATCCGGACTCGCGAGATAAGCGAATGTTCTTCAACATGCCCACTCCGCCGCGCTCAAAGCCCCCGGCTACCGAGTCTGAGGTCTCGCTGAATCCCATCACCACCACGCTGCGCGCGATCAGCGGCATCGGCTCAACAGTGGCCGGCGGAGTCAGCTCGGCGGTCGATCTCACCACCGCTCTGGTCAATACCCAGATTAGACGCGACGGCGAGTACGCCCACATCGCAGGTTCGGTGTCGGCACCGCACAGCATCCTCAACAGACGAATCAGCCGAAACCGGCGTTTCGCCACCCAGCAGTACGAGTTCGATCGGCTGAAGCAACTGGGCTCTCAGCATGGCGCCACGATCAACGACGTAGCGCTGGCGATCATCGGGGGTGGTCTTCGCAAGTTCCTCACCGATAGCGACGAGCTGCCGGAGCAATCGCTGATCGCGTTCCTTCCTGTCAACGTGCGACCCAAGGGCGACGAGGGCGGCGGGAACGCGGTAGGAGCCATCCTGGCCCCGATGGGCACCGACATCGAGGATCCAGTCGAGCGACTGAAGTCGATCAGTGCGGCGACCCACGCGTCGAAGGCACAGCTTGCGACGATGTCGCCGGCGGCCATTGTCGCCTACAGCGCGGCACTGCTGGCTCCGGCGAGCGGACAGATCGCGGGAGCCTTGACCGGTGTACATCCACCGTGGCCGTACACCTTCAACCTGTGCGTGTCCAACGTTCCGGGTCCGCGGGAACCGCTGTTTCTGAATGGTTCCCGGCTGGAGGCGACCTATCCGGTGTCGATTCCGATGCACGGCATGGCGCTGAACATCACGCTGCAGAGCTACGCTCAATCGATGAACTTCGGCTTCGTCGGTTGCCGTGATGCCCTTCCCCACCTGCAGCGGCTCGCGGTGTACACCGGTGAGGCGCTGGCTGAATTGGAGAAGGCCTCGCTGCGCTGACTGCAGTCGCGCTTGTTCTGGTATCGGGCTGGCATCTCGGGTTCGGCACACTCGTCGGGTTTCCCCCTCACACCGGAAGGTCGTTACGGTCATGACCGTGCTGAAAGACACCGCCCAATTGCCCAACGGACTGAGCGTCGAGGCGGCTCGCACGCAAGCCGCGCGCGCCTATGAACTCGACCGCGCCCACGTGTTTCATTCGTGGTCGGCCCAGGCTGACATCTCACCCATGCCGATTGTCGCCTCCGAGGGCTGCCACGTGTGGGACGGCGAGGGAAACCGGTTACTCGACTTCTCCTCGATGATGGTCAACACCAACATTGGCCACCAGCATCCGAAAGTGGTTGCTGCCATCGCCGAACAGGCCGCCAAATTGTGCACGGTGGCGCCGCAGCACGCCAACGACGCGCGCTCAGAAGCCGCCCGGCTTATCGCCGAGCGCACACCGGGCGAGCTCAACAAGGTCTTTTTCACCAACGGTGGCGCCGAGGCCGTCGAGCACGCAGTGCGGATGGCTCGGCTACACACCGGCCGCCACAAGGTGCTGTCTCGCTACCGCTCCTACCACGGCGGCACCGAAACCGCGATCAACCTCACCGGTGATCCACGGCGCTGGCCCAACGACCACGGCAACGCCGGGGTCGTTCACTTCTTCGGCCCGTTCTTGTACCGGTCGAAGTTCCATGCCGCTACCACTGACGAGGAGAGCGCGCGGGCACTGGACCACCTACACGACGTTATCCGTATGGAAGGCCCGTCGACCATCGCCGCGATCATCCTCGAGTCGATCCCGGGTACCGCCGGAATCATGGTCCCGCCTCCCGGCTACCTCGCCGGGGTGCGGGCACTGTGTGACGAGTACGGGATCATCTACATCGCCGATGAAGTGATGTCGGGCTTCGGCCGCACCGGAAAGTGGTTCGCCATAGACCACTTCGAGGTGACGCCGGATCTGCTGACCTTCGCAAAGGGTGTGAACTCCGGGTATGTCCCGTTGGGCGGTGTGGCGATCAGTCCTTCGATTGCCGAGACCTTCGCCCACCGTGCATACCCAGGCGGGCTGACCTACTCCGGCCATCCGCTGGCGACCGCCGCAGCCGTGGCCACCATCAACGCCATGGCCGAGGAAGGCATGGTTGAGAATGCCGCTCGGATCGGCAGTGAGGTGCTGGGGCCGGGGTTGCGGGAGCTGGCCGCGCGGCATCGGTGTGTCGGCGAGGTACGCGGCGCTGGCGTGTTTTGGGCGGTCGAACTGGTCGCCGATCAGGCGACCCGCGAGCCGCTCGCGCCGTACGGGAGCTCAAGTGCGGCCATGAATACGGTGGTTGCGGAGTGTAAGAAGAACGGGTTGCTGCCCTTCGCCAACTACAATCGCATCCACGCCGTACCTCCCTGCATCGTCACCGACGAGCTGGTAGGCGAGGGATTGGCGATCCTGGACCGCGCCCTAGATGTCGCCGACGCTGCGCTGAACTAGGTTCCGAGCTCCCCGGAGATACCCCGCTCGAGGGCGGCGCGGGCCCGTTCCGGCAGCACGATCAGCCCGTCGAGTTCGCGGCGCGCCAACCGGTAGGCCCGCTCACGCTCCTGCGGGGTTGCCGCGGTGTCGGCCGAAACCCGCAGCAGGCGTTGTCCTCGGGCCAACCGCTCCTGCTCGTGACCGGAGAAGTCGGAACGCCGTCGTCTGATCGCCTCGGCTTCGGCGACGTCGAAGGCGGTGACGTATTCCTGGACGGCGTCCAGGTACTCGCGGGTGGCCTCGCGGTCGTCGACCAGGTCTGCCGCATCGGCCGGGCGTAGGAAGTCCGCCCGCAGTTTGGCGCGGTGGAACCGCTCGGTGACAGGATCTCGCATGTCAGTCATGACTGGGTAGTCGAGCAGCTTGGCGATGTCCAGCTCGTAATCCAGCCAGCGGGTGTCGGTCCGGTCATGCTCTTTGATCGTTCGGGTGATGGCGCGCCAGAGTGCAGCGTCACCGCCCGGGCGCAGCTCAGCTGCGGGCGGCAGTTCACTGGCTCGGCGGCCACGCGCCGACGTGATCACCCTGAACGCCGCGTAGCCCACACCCGCCAGCGGTAGGAGCAGGAGCAGCACCTCGGCCAGACGGAAGAGCAGTCCCATCAGCCCAGGATGCCACCACCGCTGCGGGTAACCTGCGGCTCACGGAAGGAGTGAGTGTGCCAGCTGTTCCCGTCATCGCATTGACCGGCTACCTCGGCGCGGGCAAAACGACACTGCTCAACCACGTACTCCGCAGCCCGGGGGCACGGATCGGCGTAGTCGTCAACGATTTTGGCGAACTGAACATCGATGCCGCGCTGGTGACCGGACAGGTCGACGAGCCTGCCTCCATTGCCGGAGGGTGCATCTGCTGCCTGCCCGACGAAGGCGGACTCGATATCGCGCTGGCTCGCCTGGCTGATCCCAAACTTCGGCTCGACGCGATCATCATCGAGGCCAGTGGCCTGGCCGACCCGGTCGCAATCTCCCGCCTCATCCGCTTCAGCGGGGTTGACGGTGTGCGACCGGGCGGGATTGTCGATGTGCTCGACGGGGCAACTCATTTCGATGTCCTCGATCGAGACCCCACCCCGCCGGCACGCTACAGCGCGGCCACCTTGGTAGTGGTCAACAAGCTCGATCAGGTCACCGAAGACCAGCGGGCTGCGACATTGCGGCGCATCGAGAGCAGGGTGCGAGAACTCAACCCCCACGCACAGGTTGTGGGAGCAACGGCGGGCCGGATAGACCCCGATCTGCTCTACGACGTGTCCGCCGGCGGCGAGGAGTCCGGCCAGTTGACGTTGCGCGAGTTGTTCTTCGACACCGATCCCGGTGCCCCACATTCTCACGAACGCGATCATGTCCACGCGGACTCGGTGACTGCAGTCGGCGAGGGCTGCGTGGATCCAGGGGCGGTCATTGACCTCCTGGAGCAGCCCCCGGCCGGGGTGTACCGCATGAAAGGCACCGTGGCCGTGCGCTATCGCGCCACCACACGTGTCTACGTCGTCAACGTTGTCGGCCGGTCCATCCACGTCGGCCTCGCCCCGGCACATGTCTCTGGCACCTGCCTGGTCGCGATCGGGATGGGGCTGGACGTCGATGCTGTCGCGGGCCAGCTGAGCTCCGCGCTTACCCCCGTCCCCGGCGCGGCACGGGCTCAGGGTGTTCGCCGATTGCAGCGCTACCGAAGGCTGAGTATCTGAGACTCTGCGGGCCCGGTCTGCCCGCGCAGAAAGGTTAAGCTTCTGTATGTCCTCGGTACTGACGGTGAACGCTGCTCTGGTGCCCATTGCTCTGGGCGAGCTGAGAACCGGCATCTCCAAACGCCCCAGTGAGGAGCCATTGGCGGTCCGCGCGCCGGGCCCCAGACAGGGCGGCCTGGGCAGTGGGGTTGTCGGGGACTCAGTCTGCGATCCGCGACACCACGGCGGCGACGACCAGGCGGTGTACGCCTACGCCCGAGAGGATCTGGATGCCTGGCAATCGCAGCTGGACCGCGAACTCACCAATGGCATGTTCGGCGAGAACATCACCACATCCGGTGTGGACGTCAACAATTGTCTTGTCGGTGAGCGGTGGTCGATTGGTTCTGATGGGCTGATACTTGAAGCCACGAGTCCTCGGATTCCCTGCAAGACTTTCTCGACGTGGCTCGGGGTCCCCGGGTGGATCAAGGCGTTCACCGCCCAGGCGCGCCCCGGCGCGTATTTCCGGGTGATTGCGCCGGGCACGCTGGGCGCGGGTGATCGAATCGAGGTACTCGAACGTCCGGACCACTCGGTGACGATCGGCACGGTGTTTCGAGCTCTCATGCTGGAGCCGGACTTGATGCCCACCCTGGCCGCAGCAGAAGCCCTGCCCGAGAAGATCAAGCAGCAAGTCGCCCGCCGGGCCAGCACCTAGCAACCTCAGCCGATGGGACAGAGGGCGGCTGCAAGAAGTCGGCCCTTTAGTGAAACGGGTTGCTGTTGGACTGCCACTCAGCTGATTTCGGTCGCGGACCAAATCGCCGGATGTAATCCGCCTCGATGTGTGCCCTCTTCTTACGATTGATCACGTCGACCAAATTCGAATCGAGCCCATGCTGCGATAGTCGGTGCCGCCGCCACACCTTGTTGAGCGCCAGGGCCATCAGCAGGCTCCACAGGTATATCGGCACCGTCATCTCCAGATGCACGTACAGCGACGCGGGGAGCAGCCAGAGCGGTCCCAGCACCAACAGGGGCGGTATCGCCATCCGGATCATGTGCCGGCGCACGGCTCCTTGGCCTGCGAGGTCCTCGGCAACCCACCGGCGCATTGAAGACGGCAGGCGGCGTCCGTACGAGTAACCGAGGTTTTGCAGCAACGACGGTCGGTCAGTGGCCATCATGGTTCCCCCGTCCGCGGTCGGCGTCAGTGTTGGAGTGTCCCGCGGCAATCGCAGCCGAGTTGATGGAATTCAGCGCCCGATGCAGCTCCTCGAGTTCGGCCAGGCCGACGCCGAGCCGGGCCACAACGGCGGCGGGGACCGTGAGTGCTTCTTCACGCAGCGCCGCTCCGGCTTCGGTCAGCCTGACGTGGGTCGAGCGCTCGTCAGCTGCACTACGGGTCCGGGTGATCAATCCCAGGGTTTCGAGGCGTTTCAGCATTGGTGACAACGTGGCCGAGTCCAGTTGCAGCGTGGCCGCAATCTGTTTGACCGAAAAGGGAGGCTTGTGCTCGGGACGCGACTTGCGCTGGTCCCAGAGGGCGAGCATCACCAGGTATTGGGGGTGGGTCAACCCGAGCGGCTCCAACAGTGGTCGATAGACGGCCAGGACTGCCCGGTTGGTGGTCGCCAGCGCGAAGCACACCTGTCTTTCCAGCTCAAGCGGGTCGACCTCGAGGCCGGCCTGTGCAGACATGCTTTAATAGTACGCTAATAGTTAGGGCACTAGTTAAATTGGATGTTACAGGCGCTCAACGGCGAAAGCTGCGCCTTCGTTGACACTTCCGTTGAACGTGTACAGCCCGTGCGCGAGGTTGAATCCGCCTCCCGGTGCGCCCGAGCAAACCGAGTCGCCAGGGTCGCAGATCTCCAGCGTCTTGGGAGCATAGAGCGGACCGATGGTGACCGCCGGCGCACCGAACTGGCGCAGGAACTCCGCCGAGGGGGTGGCGAAGAGGACGACGGCTGCTACGTGCTCCGCGACGTCGGGCTGCATCGGTTCCGGCAGCGCTGCGACGTCCACCTCGGCGGGCACGTCGGCTGCGGTCGTGAAGCCAGACACCACCGCGCCCTGGGAATAACCCCCCAGAATCAGTTTGGTGTCTGGGCAGTTGGCCGCCATGGCCTGCACGTGGTTCATCTCGTCACGTATCCCCTGTACCACCGTCGATGCGAACCCTGCTCGGTTAAAAAAATCGTCGCTGGCCGGATAACCCACCGCATAGACGCCTACCGTGCGGGGGCCGGCCTGGGCGCGCACCGCGTCGACGAACGCCTGGCCCACTCCCCCCACCCCGGGGGGTTCACTGGTCCCGCGTGCGAATACGACCTCGACATCGGGACATGGCTGCGCTGCGGCTGGCGGTACGGCGACGCCGATCAGCGTCGCCCAAGCACCCAGCGCTGCGACGACGATGCCGTGAACACTTCGACGACCTGTCATGGGGACTCCTCTTGTCACCTGCCCGCGACGGAACGGCGCCAGTCAAGCATTACGCCAAGTTCATCGCAACACCACGTAGGCGGTTGACTCAGAACCCCCTTTTTGCGTGCACGTCTCGTTCTCCAGCGAGAGGCGAACGCGATGGCCTCCCGTATCCTGGTGGCTTGGTTCGATCTCGGTGGCTAGGTTCGGTAAGAGTGCCCGATCGGACATGCGCCGAAATGGGCGTGCACACGACGAATGTCCACGGTGCTCGCCACGTGAAAAGGAGAGCACGGTGCGTACCGAATTCCATTTGCAACTCGACGCACTCAATGAAGACCTCGCCCGCATGTGTGAAATGGCGGGCCAAGCAATACAGCGTGCCACGCTCGCTCTGCTCAACGTCGACCTCGACGCTGCCGAGCAGATGCTCACCGAGTTGGAGGGCCTGACCCGATTGCGGCGCGAGGTAGACAGTGCGGCCCTTTCCTTGTTGGCACGCCAAGCTCCTGTGGCCAGCGATCTGCGGGCGGTCGTGGCGGCCATCCACATCTGCTCCGACGCCGAGCGCATGGGCGGACTCGCCGGGCATGTCGCACGCATCGTCCGGCGCCGGCACCCGAAATCGGCCATTCCGGACGACATAGTCTTCCGCCAGTTCTCGGAAATGGGCAGACTCGCCGCCGATTTAGCCGATGACGCAGCGTCGGTCATCGTCGATGGGGATCCGGTGCGGGCAAGCCGGATACACGACGACGATGAGGCGATGAACGATATGCACCGTCGGCTGTTCAGCACGGTGATGTCGCCCGAGTGGAGCCATGGCATTCCCGCTGCGGTCGACTTGGTGCTGCTGGGCAGGTTCTACGAGCGGTTCGCCGACCACGCGGTGGCGATCGCCGACCGCGTGCTGTTCCGAAGTACGGGACGTACGGCCCTGAACCCCACTCCGGCCTAAAACAGCTGAATCTGGTTGTTTTCCTTCATGATTCGTAGCGCGACATCCCGCCAGATCGAGTTATTTCCAGGCAAACACCGGTTGTTCCAGTCCATCAACCGGGTCATGGCGGCCTTCCAGCCCCAGCCATCGAAGCTGTAGCAGCATCGCACCGGTCGGCGCGTAGATGAGGTCGTTGCCCAGGGGGATCTGCACGACCGGGCGGGGACTCTCCGGAATGGTGATGAACCGCGGCGAATCTTCGCGCATGAGATTGTGCATTCCCACCCGGTAGACCGCCAGGACTTCGTCGGGTGCGGGCCGCGGTTCGAGACGTCCACCGCCCCAGATCACCACCGGCGTGATGATGTAGCCAGACCGCGTCGGGTAGTCGTCGAGCAGGCCCAAGACCGACCTATCGGGCAATTGGAGGCCGACCTCCTCGTGCAGTTCACGCAATGCGGCATCGACCACGGTCTCGCCGGGGTCGAGGCGTCCGCCCGGCAATGCCCACTGGGCGGCATGCGATGAGAGGCCCGATGTCCTGCGGCACAACAAGAAAGCGGCGCCACCGGAAACGTCGACCATGCGCCCGTCGAGCGTTTCAGACAAGGGGCGACCGGCGATCCAGTCGGCCACGGGCGCCGGATCAACCCTGTCCTCGCCGAGCTCGGAGTCGACCAACACCACCGCGACGGCCGCGTGCCGCTTCTTCGGATCGGTCACCTCGCGCCGCTGGTGTCTGGCCAGATTCTCCTGGACTCGCTCGCGTAGGGTGCCGTCATAGGCGATCGTCATTCGGTGATTCCAGCACGATCGCCTTCTTTTCCGCCGCCAGGGTCACGAACTTGACGCCCTGTGGCTCGGGCAGGAAAACCCGCCAGCATCTGAAGTCGCTGATTAAGGTGCAGCAATGAGTCTCGTCACGTATGAGCAGGACAACCACATCGCTACCATCACCCTCAACCGCCCGGAGGCGCGCAACGCCATCAATGGGGATCTGCGCGTAGAGCTGAACGGCGCATGGGACCGATTCCGCGACGATGAGGACGCGTGGGTCGGGATCCTGACGGCCAACGGCAGTGTCTTCTGCTCCGGCGCCGACCTCAAGGACGGCGAGAACGCAGTCGGCAAGTTCGGGGGCACGTTCTGGGAGAAACCGACGATAAACTCGTTCGAGAGCGGGATGGAGCTGTTCAAGCCGACGATTGCCGCGGTGCACGGTCCGTGCATCGGCTACGGGCTGACCGGAGTTTTGTTCTGCGACTTCGTGATCGCGACTACCGAAGCGACGTTCTCCTTCCCCGAAGTGTCTATTGGCGTACCCACTATCGTCGGGGCGATCCGACTACCTCAACGGATTCGCTGGGCGAACGCGATGGAGTTGCTCCTGACGGGAAAACCGATGAGCGCAGAGAGGGCCCTGGAGGTGGGGTTGGTGTGGAAACTGGTTGAGCCGGAAGAACTTGCCGGCGCGGCGCGCGCTTGGGCCGAAACCCTCACCGAGGCAGCACCGCTCGCTCAGCGAGCCACCAAGGAGGTGGCGTGGCGGACCGCGAATATGGGATGGATCGAGTCGGTTCGCTTCGGTGAGGTGATGCGCAAGGTGGCCGGAGCTACCACCGATGTCAAGGAAGGTCTTCAGGCCTGGACCCAGAAGCGTAAACCCGAGTGGAAGGCCCGCTGACACAAACCGACGTCGGTGAGGAATGCACAACATAAATATGTATGTGCTATGCATATATAATGGCGGAGTCGCGATACGAGCAGCTCGATGAGCTGCTGACACGCATTCACCTCGCGCGACAACGGCCGGCATGGCGTCGCCGCCTCCTCGACACGGCCGGTCCTGTGACGACTGTTTCAGCGCTGCGGGTGCTGCGCGCCGTCGAGGAGTGCCAGCGCACCAGCGGTGGGGCATCTGTCCGCGACGTCGCCGAGTTCATGGCAGTTGAACACTCGACCGCGAGCCGCACCGTAGCGACCGTCGTCGCGGCCGGACTGTTGACCAAGACCTCCGCGCGAGATGATCAGCGGCGGTGCGCCCTGGTCTTGACCGATGTCGGCCGCAAGGCACTATCCACCGTCACGGATCGACGACGAGATCTGGTCGCTGAGACGATCGCCGACTGGCCTGAGGCCGATGTTGAAACCCTGGCTACCCTGCTGGCCCGCCTGACCGAACGCTTCGAACGCGCGGCTGACGAGTGACCGCCGAAACCGGTACCCCGCGCCAGTCACGCGGTGCGTTCGGGCTGATAGTCGACCCGGTCTTCGGTGCCCTCTTCTGGGGCAAGATGTTCGCCGTCGTCGCGGTGTGGACTCACGGCATTGTCGCCGCGATCGTCATGTACGAAGCGACCCGCTCGGCAGTGATGGTTGGCCTGGTCGGTGTCCTACAGTTTGCGCCACAGCTGATCTTGAGCCCCACCAGCGGCAAATGGGCCGACACCGGGGACCCGGCTCGTCAGATCTTGCTCGGCAGAATGATGTGCGTCGCCGGATCCGGATCCGCTGCGGCCTGGCTGTTCATTGACCCGGGCATACACGGGATATCCACGACCATGCCGATACTCTTAGGGACCGCGCTGGTCGGCTTTGGCTTCGTTGTGGGCGGTCCAGCGATGCAGTCCATCGTGCCAAACCTGATCCGCGACGGCGAACTGCCCACAGCCATGGCGCTCAACAACATTCCGATGACGATCGGGCGCATCCTGGGCCCAGCTGCCGGTGCCTACCTGGCGGTGAGTTTCGGCCCGGCTACGGGCTTCGCCATCAGCGCCGGCCTGCATCTCATCTTTGCCTTCTTTCTCGTGATCGTGCGTTTCCCATCACCACCAGCGCGACAGTCCGGGGCAGATTACCGCGTGCGCGCCGCCTTCAGGTATGTCTGGGCTGACCGCCCGCTGATGCTGGCATTGGTCGCGGTCGCTACCGTCGGCTTCGCATCGGACCCCTCAATCACGTTGACGCCCTCGGTTGCCGATCAACTCGGCGGCGGAGCCCAACTCGTCGGAACGCTGTCAGCAGTATTCGGTATCGGCGCGGCGGCCGGGATGACGATGCTGGCGTTGATGCGGGGCCGAATGGCATCGGCCTCGGTGTCGTCCATCGGCCTGTCCGCGCTGGCCGCCGGGTGCGCGGTCCTTGCCGTCCCGGCCGGGACGGGTGTTGCAATCGCCGGGTTCGGTTTGGCGGGCTTGGGCTTCGGCTGGGCCATGACGGGATTGAGCACGGTCGTGCAAGAGCGTGCTCCCGAGGAGCTGCGGGGCCGGATCATGGCGCTCTGGCTTGTCGGATTCCTCGGCTCCCGGCCGATCGCGGCGATGCTGCTCGGCGGAGCTGCCGACTTGCTCAGCGTTCAGACGGCGTTTGCGGTAGCAGCGGTGCTGACCCTGACGGTGACGCTATGGTGCCGACCATCGAATCTGGTCGGCCCGATGCCAACGCAGATCCCTCAGGCGCCAATAGTTTACTGAGCGCCGCCGTTCTCCGAATCTGTAACGCTAGGCGGAATCCCCAGCGCCACTGTGAGTTCAAGGATGGTCTTCGGGTCGTTGAGAGCGCCGCCGTATAGATCGCGCAGTTGGGTCATGCGGTAGCGCACCGTCTGTGCGTGCACGAACAGATCGGCTGCGACCTCATCGCGGTGGCCTTGATGCAGTAGCCACGACCGCAGAGTTTCGGTCAGCCGTTCCGCGGTGCTGGGCCGCAGCTGTTCCAACGGCGCCAGCACTCGACGGCGCAGATCCGCGGCTGCGTCAGCATCGGCGCCCAGGACCAACTCGACGAGGTGTTCGTCGCTATCGACAACTTGAGCACCAGGGGCAACGACCAAGTCCTTGCACTGAACAGCCCGCCGATAGGAGGCCTGGGCCTGTGTCCACGTCCGCGCCGGCCCGACCCATGCTCGCCCGCCCTTCAGGGTGCGCAGCAGCTGGCTCCGTAGCGGCCCCTCCATGTCGGGTACCAACAGCAGGGCCAGCGATTCCGCGGAGTCCACACCGGGCAGCTCCTCGCTCAGTTGCAAGGTCGACGGATCGAAGGCCGACGCCAGCCGACGGAGCTGCGCTGAGGGGAGGAGCACCGCGGTGAGAGATTTCGGTGGCTCCCAGTCGGCCCTCTCCGCGCTCGTTTGCAGAGTCTCGATCGGCTCGCCGGCAACCAGGTTCTGACCGAGCCGCTCAAGATAGCGCTCCCTGACCCTGCCGGTGGTGGCCAGCTCGTCGGCATGTCCAGCCACACTCGATCCCGACAGTTCATCGATGAATGCGAACACCAACTCGGCGAACCGGGCGATCCCCGCTGCGGGAAGGCCGTTGTCGACTGCGGTGGAGGACAGCTCGCGCCAGGCCACGCCGGCACCGACCCGGTAGGCCGCCAGTAGGGCGTCAATGGAGCGACCGGTACGGGCTTCTCCGCGGCCCAGTTCGTAGGCACCCTCCAGGGCGGGCGACAATTGCGTTCCAGCGTCAGTGCCTTCGGCGCGCGTCGCCAGTCGCAGGAAGGCACCGAGCGCCATCTGCACGGCGTTCTCGATGTTTTGCCCCATGCGCCCGCTGAACCCGTCGGCATAACTGGGAACCTCCACAGTGACGGCCGCAACAGTGCGCTCCGCCATCCGCGGCAGCACTGCCTGCAACGCCTCGGCCACGTTATCTGCCAGCTCTAATCCGGTGAATCGACGCTCTGGATCCAACATCATTATCCCTATCGAACAAATAGTGGCCAACAGTCCACGCATTATTGCCAAGAATATATCGACCCCGATAACCGACCATTGGGTTATGACAACAACAGCACCCCGACCCACAGCCGTCGGCGCGTTGCGTGAACGAGTCATCAAGCTCGCCGAACTGGCTACTACACCACTGGTCCCGGCCGACTACCTGGACATCATCGACCCGCTGCGCTCGGGCGCCGAACTGCGCGGCCGGATCGTCGCGATCCACCCCGAAACCCGCGACGCAGCCACCCTGGTCATCAAACCCGGGCGCGCCTGGCGCACCCACACCCCCGGTCAATACGTCCGCATCGGCGTCGACGTCAACGGTATCCGGCAATGGCGGGCATACTCGCTGACCTCAGACACCCGCAGGCGCGACGGCTGCATCACGGTCACCGTGAAAGTTATCCCAGACGGCACCGTCAGCAATCACCTCGTCCACCACGCGACGGTCGGGACCATCGTGCAACTCGACCAGGCCGCCGGCGAATTCACCCTCGGCACGCAGACACCGCGAAAGATTCTGTTCGTCACCGCGGGCAGCGGCATCACTCCGGTGATGGGCATGCTGCGCAACATCGTTGACGAGAACCTCGACGTCGTACTCGTCCACTCCGCGCCCACCGCCGAGGACGTGATCTTCGCCGCAGAACTACGCCAGCTCCACGCAGACGGCCGCATCCGACTGGTGGAAAAGCACACGGACACCGACGGCATGCTCGACGTCGGGCACCTCGGCGATATCCTCGACGACCTCACCGAGCGCCAGACGTGGGCCTGCGGGCCTGCGGGACTACTCAGCGCCCTTGAGCAACGATTCCTCGACGACGGCATCGCAGACCGACTGCACACCGAACGCTTCCGACCCACCGTCATCGCCACCGGCGACGGCGGCCCGGTGAGGTTCACCAAGACCGGAACCGCCGCCGAGAACGACGGCGCCCAGCCACTACTAGACACCGGAGAAGCCGCGGGCGTCCTGATGCCCTCGGGTTGCCGGATGGGGATCTGCTTCGGCTGCGTCTCGCCGCTGCGCCAGGGGGCCGTCCGCGATCTGCGTACCGGCGAGGTCACCACCGCCACCGACGGCGACAACATTCAAATCCAGACATGCGTCTCCGCAGCAGCGGGCGCCTGCGACATCGATCTCTAAAGGAGTCACGAACATGACTACTCTGCAAGCCACTCGAACCGACCCGACCGCCCACCTGACCGCCCAGGACATCGAGAACCTCGGCGCCGAACTGGACGCCATCCGCGCCGAGGTCATCGCCGAGCGCGGTGAGCGCGACGCCGCGTACATCCGCAAGGTCATCGACGGCCAGCGCAAACTCGAACTCAGCAGCCGCGCCATCCTGCTGTTCTCACTGTTCCCGCCCGCCTGGATCGTGGGCACCGCCGGGCTGTCACTCTCCAAGATCGTCGAGAACATGGAGATCGGCCACAACGTCATGCACGGTCAGTGGGACTGGATGCGCGACAACAAAATTCATTCGACCACCTGGGAGTGGGACAACGCCTCGCCGTCGGATATGTGGAAGCACTCTCACAACGAGGTACACCACACCTACACCAACGTGCTCGGCAAGGACCACGACCTGGGCTACGGCATCATGCGGGTCAACGAAGACCAGCCGTGGATACCCTTCTACCTTGCTCAGCCGCTGTGGAACTTCATCAATGCCTGCCTATTCCAGTACGGCATCGCCGCCTACGACCTCGAGATCGGTAAGTACCTCAAGGGTCGCGCGGACAAAGAGCTGTTCCGCCACAACGGCAAGCGGGTGCTCGCCAAGATCCGCCGCCACATGGCGCGCGACTACCTGCTGCACCCCTTGCTGTCCGGTCCGTCGGCAGTGAGCACGCTGACCGCGAACCTGACGGCCAACCTGGTGCGCAATCTGTGGACGCACTCGGTCATCATGTGCGGGCATTTCCCAGAGGGAGTACAGACCTTCGAGAAGCAGTCCATCGAGGGCGAGACTCGCGGTCAGTGGTATCTGCGCCAGATGTTGGGCTCGGCCAATATCTCGGGAAGCCCGTTGCTGCACTTCATGACCGGCAACCTGTCGTTCCAGATCGAGCACCATTTGTTCCCTGATCTACCGAGCAACCGCTACGCCGAGATCGCACCGCGAGTACAGGAGTTGTTCGAGCGTTACGGCCTGACCTACGTCAGCGGTTCGCTTCCCAAACAGGTCACATCGGCCTGGAAGCAGGTGTTCACCCTTTCGCTACCGAACAACTTCGCGAAAAAGGCCAAAGCGACGGTGTCGGTCACCTCCATCACCCGCGCGGTGTTCGGAAACTCGACGCCCTCCGCCCAGGCCGCATAGGTCAGTCCGCCCTAGTCGAGAGCCTCACCCGCATATCAGGCCGAACCTGACATTCCGGGCCACCCCGAGATCTAGCGCCACCCTGACATCTGGGGCAACACGCCCCAACCGCACCCGCCGCGGTCGGGTGGTGCGATGTCAGGCAGGCTTGTCCCCACGATGTTCTCCCACCACCCCACGCTAGAACTTTCCCACCACCCCGCGCTAGAACTTTCCCACCACCCCGCCCGGGACCTTTCCCACCACCCCGCCCGATGAGTGCTTCCCTGCTCGACGATCCCGACGACCTGTCCGCGTTACGCGCCAAGAGCACCGACCCCGACGAGCTCTTCACCTCATTCGCGGAGTGGGCCGAGGCGAACGGCACCGAGCTGTACCCGGCGCAGGAGGACGCGCTGATCGAACTGGTCAGCGGTTCCAACGTGGTGCTGGCGACCCCAACCGGCTCCGGCAAGTCCCTGGTGGCCACCGGCGCGCTATACGCAGCCCTGGCTGCGACACGACGGAGCTATTACAGCGCGCCGATCAAAGCCTTGGTCAGTGAGAAGTTCTTTGCCCTCTGCGAGATATTCGGGGCAGCCAACGTCGGCATGCTCACCGGTGATGCTGCGGTCAACGCGGACGCGCCGATCATTGCCTGTACCGCCGAGGTTCTGGCCAATATCGCGTTGCGCGAGGGTGAGCAGGCCGATATCGGCGTCGTGGTCATGGATGAGTTCCATTTCTACGGTGACCCCGACCGCGGCTGGGCCTGGCAGGTACCACTGCTGGAGCTGCCACGAGCCCAGTTCCTTCTCATGTCCGCAACACTCGGCGATGTCAACTTCCTGCGCGAGGACCTGACCCGGCGCACCGGCCGACCAACTGCCCTGGTGGCCAACGCAGAACGCCCGGTGCCGCTGTTCTACAGCTATGCGACCACGCCGATACACGAGACTATCGGTGACCTCCTCGACACCCAGCAGGCACCGATCTACGTGGTGCACTTCACCCAGGCCTCGGCCCTGGAGCGGGCGCAGGCCCTGATGAGCATCAACGTGTGCTCCAAGCCTGAGAAGGCCGCGATCGCGGAGGCAATTGGCGCCTTCCGCTTTTCAACAGCGTTCGGCTCCACGCTGTCTCGACTGGTTAGGCACGGGATCGGTGTGCACCACGCCGGTATGCTGCCCAAGTACCGGCGGCTGGTCGAGCAGCTGGCCCAGTCCGGGTTACTCAAGGTGATCTGCGGAACTGACACCCTCGGCGTCGGCATCAACGTGCCGATCCGGACCGTTGTCTTCGCGGCGCTCTCGAAATACGACGGTACCCGCACCCGGCTTCTCAATGCGCGCGAGTTCCACCAGATCGCCGGACGCGCCGGGCGCGCCGGCTATGACACCGCCGGCACCGTCGTCATCCAGGCCCCCGATCATGAGGTCGAAAACCTCAAACAGTTCGCCAAAGTGGCCAATGACCCGAAGAAGCGTCGAAAGCTGGTGCGCCGCAAAGTACCTGAAGGCATGGTGCCGTGGGGCGAGTCCACCATGAACCGGTTGGTCAACGCGGCGCCCGAGCCGCTGGCCAGCAACATGCGCGTGTCGACGGCGATGATCCTCGACGTCGTCGATCGTCCTGGTGATCCGTTCGCCGCGATGCGCCGTCTGCTCACCGAGAACCACGAGCCGCGTAAACGACAACTTCAGCTTGTCCGTGAGGCGGTCGGAATCGCCCGCTCCCTGCTTCAGGCCGGCGTCGTGGAGCGCCTCGACGAACCACTGGATGGCCCCGGCGGCGGACGCCGCTACCGACTGACCGTGGACCTTCCCGACGACTTCGCCCTCAATCAGCCGCTGTCGACCTTCGCTCTCGCAGCCGTCGATGTTCTCGACACGGCTTCGGAAAGC
>JAHZKD010000424.1 GCA_022600605.1 Actinomycetes bacterium | reverse complement strand
GCCGCACGCGTGACCTGGCGTTTCATGGTTGCGCACGCGCAGGCGGCAGACCACGTGATCATCCCGACTCGACACTTCGCGCAGTCTCTCGTGAAGCGAGGCGTCAACCGCCCAATCTCGGTTATTTCCAACGGCATTGACGACGACGTCATCGAACGTGCCATGGCCACAGAGGCCGTGGCCCCGCTCGACAGTGAGCCGCTACGTCTTATCTGGTGCGGTCGCCTTTCGTCAGAAAAGCGAGTCCTGGCCGCCGTCGAGGCCGTTGCGCTGGTCGAGAACTGCACGCTCGACATCTACGGCGAAGGCCAGTTGGCGGCGTCGCTGAGAAAGACCATCGAGTCTGCCGGCCTCTCCCGACGCATCAGGCTCCATGGTCCGGTCGATCACGAAAAATGCCTCGCGGCCATGAAGTCAAGCAGCGCACTGCTGTTCACGTCCTACGGTTTCGACACCCAGGGACTAGTGCTGTTGGAGGCAGCCGCGATGTCATTGCCCACGATTTACTGCGACCCCGCCCTCAGCGAGACAGTTCCAGAAGCTGGCGGAATCCTGGCCGCCGACCCCTCCCCCGCGGCCCTGGCTGCGGCTATACGAATAGCCGCAGACGATCGGGCCAAGCTCAGGGAGATGAGCGACATCGTTTCGGCTCACCCGGACATTCCACGGCAATCCCTTCAGACCGAGAAGATACTTGCCATCTACAGCAACCTGGTTAGCTATCTACCTGTATAACCCAGCAAGCTAGCTGTACAACCCCGCAAGGTGATCCCGAAAGCTCTCGACTGCGGCGGTGAATCGCTTCTTGATCGCTCAGCTTTTGCGGTCGATCCACTGGGTGAGCGCGTCCTCAAGCGCGTCGGCGACGGTTACGCCGGCGGTGCTGGCGGCATGTTCGAACCGCTTGACCAAGTCCGTCGGTACTGCGGCGCTCACCTTGGACCGCGTCGGTTTCGGCTTCGCTAGCGGCTGGGATACCTCTGCCCGCGCGTGTCGCTCGACAGTCGCGTCCATCAATTCACGCAAGGCGGGCATCGTCTCGAGCAAGGTGACGAGATCATCGCGGTCTATATGCAGCAGCTCGACCGGCCCGGTCGTCGTTACGGTCGCAGAACGCAGTTTCCCAAGGCTGAGCACGGATTCACCGATTACCTCGCCCGGCCCCAACGTGGCAACCTCGTCGCTACCCACGTAAACCCCTACTTTCCCACGGAGCAGGATGTAGCAGGCGCCTGCCGGCGTATGCTCATGAATCAGCGGCCATGGCGCGGAGGAAGAAGTGTGACGGGCTGCCCGGACGAGACGGTCCAGATCGTCATCTGAGAAGTTGTCGAATGCGGTGAATTCACGTAGCCGACGGGTGTCTTCCCCATGCCGATCCGCGTCGATATCCATGATGGGCTCCTGATTGCGCGATGTGACCCTGACATCGAGGAGCCTAACGCGGATCGTGTGTGAGTGCGGATAGAAGGCTCCAGTGACCCTGTGAAAATAGCTTCGGACTCTAACTCTCATGTCGGCGGACCCGGAACACGCTGCGGATTTGACGGATCAACCAATCATGCTGAAGCCACGATTACCAAGGGTGGTGCTGGAGCGAGCTTGATCGTTAGCTATTGTTCGAGCGCCGATTCTTGGCGATGCTGGTGTGAACCGCCGGGATATTGGCCCATGTCGAGGTTGTGTTGTCGAACGGAATCAAATGAGCGCACGTGTTGAGCAGATGGAGTTTCAGGCCGAGGCTCGTCAGCTGTTGGATTTAATGATCCATTCGGTCTACTCCAACAAGGATTCGTTTCTGCGGGAGTTGATCTCGAACGCCTCTGATGCGTTGGACAAGCTTCGGCTTGAAGCGTTTCAGAACAAGGAACTGGACGTCGATACCTCCGATCTGCACATCGAGATCGAGGTGGACCAGGACGCACGCACACTGACTGTTCGCGACAACGGCATTGGTATGTCACGCGCGGAGGTAGTGGATCTGATCGGCACGTTAGCCAAGTCGGGCACTGCCGAGTTGCGTCAGAAGCTGCGTGAGGCCCAGAACGCGGCTGGCTCCGAAGAACTGATCGGTCAGTTCGGTATCGGTTTCTACTCAAGTTTCATGGTGGCCGACAAGATCATGCTGATTACGCGCAAGGCCGGCCAGAGCGAGGCCACCAGATGGGAATCTAGCGGTGAGGGCACCTACACCATCGAGACGCTCGATGATGCCGCGCAGGGGACCTCGGTCTGCTTGCATCTCAAGCCCGTAGACGCCGAGGACGCGCTGCACGACTACACCCAAGAGTGGCAGCTCAAAGAGCTGGTCAAGAGATACTCCGACTTCATCGCTTGGCCCGTCCAGATGGCCGTCGAGCGGCGCACCCCGGCATCTGAGGAGGGTGGCGAAGAGGTCGTCACGGTCGAAACCGAGACCCTCAACTCGATGAAGGCGCTGTGGGCCAGGCCTAAAGACGAGGTTACCGACGAGGAGTACAAGGAGTTCTACAAGCACATCGCGCACGCCTGGGACGACCCGCTTGAAGTCATCACGATGAAGGCCGAGGGCACCTTCGAGTACCAGGCACTGCTGTTCATCCCGTCACACGCACCGTTCGACTTGTTTAGCCAGGACGCCACCAAGGTCGGGGTGCAGCTGTATGTCAAGCGCGTGTTCATCATGGATGATTGCGACCAACTGATGCCCCAGTACTTGCGCTTCGTCAAGGGCGTTGTCGACGCACAGGATATGTCGCTCAACGTTTCCCGCGAAATCTTGCAGCAGGATCGCCAAATCAATGCCATCCGTCGCCGTCTGACCAAGAAGATCCTCTCCACGATCAAGGAAGTCCAATCGGAGCGTCCTGCCGACTACCGCACGTTGTGGACTCAGTTCGGCAGGGTCCTCAAAGAGGGCCTATTGTCAGACGCCGACAACCAGGCCACACTGCTCAGTATTTCGTCGTTCGCCTCCACCCATAGCGACGAGGAACCGACCACGCTGGCCGAGTACGTCGAACGCATGAAGGACGGTCAAGAGCAGATCTTCTACGCCACCGGCCAGACGCGGGAGCAACTTCTGAAGTCGCCGCACCTGGAGGCGTTCAAGTCAAAGGGCTACGAAGTGCTGTTGCTCACCGACCCGGTCGACGAGGTCTGGGTCGAAACGGTGACCGAGTTCGAGGGCAAGCGGCTGCAGTCGGTCGCCAAGGGCGAGGTGGACCTTGACTCCGAAGAAGACAAGACAACCCATGAAGCCGAGCGCGAGGAACAGGAAAAAGACTTCGCTGACCTGTTGACCTGGCTGAAGGAGACTTTGAGCGATCAGGTCACACAAGTGCGCCTGTCCAACCGGCTGACCGAGTCGCCGGCCTGCCTGATCACCGAAGCCTTCGGGATGACACCAGCACTGGCGCGCATGTACCAGGCCTCTGGACAGGTGGTTCCCGGCACGAAGCGGATTCTGGAACTCAATCCCAATCATGCTCTTGTCGCCGCCCTGCAGCAGGCACACAAGAACCGGGCTGACGATTCATCACTCGCCGATACTGCCGAATTGCTTTACGGCACAGCGCTTCTTGCTGAAGGTGGCGCACTCGACGACCCGGCCAAGTTCGCCGCGATGCTAGCGGACCGCCTGGCTCAGACGGTGTAGGGCACTGCCCCCGCGCACCTTCACCCCCACACTGGCGGCACCATTTCACAGGGCACTTCGCGCGGGCCGCGAGCGGGGTCGTCGCTGCCGTCAAGGGCGTTGAGGACCATGGTCGCCGCGCGGCGCGAACCCGCGATGGCAAGGTGATCGCTGAAGTCCTCGGCGCACGTGTCCTGCACGACGACGTTGATCACGTCGTCGCCGGGTGCGCCTGGTACCTGCCCGCTGGCATAGGGACGGACGAACTCGTCGTAGCGAGTCGAAATGTTCACATAACGGACGCCCGCCACATATGGGTTGCCCCCATCATTGAGCCCCTCGAGCAACTCCGAACCGCGAACCATCTGCTGTGCCGATGCGAAGTGCACCCGATGGGTGACGTCGAGGGCGACATGGAACTCGATCGCGCCTGCGAGCTTGTTCGTGAAGACCTCAGTGCCCTGCCAGAGCGGCGCTAGTGACACGTACGTGCCGATCTTGTTCCCTCCGCCCAACACCTTGGCGTAGTAGCCGGGGACGAGCGTGCCCTGAGAGTGGCCGACCACGTCGACCTGCTCCGCGCCGGTTGCAGCGAGCACTTTGTCGACGAACTCGCCGAACTCTGCGGCCGAATCCTCAATGGGGGCCATTCCGCCCAGCGCAGATAGGGGCCAGGGGGCCGTCTTGACCGCCCCGAACGTCAGAGTGAACGGCGAGTACCCCTCCTTGACCAGTAGCGGCACGTAGGCACCCCAG
>JAHZKD010000044.1 GCA_022600605.1 Actinomycetes bacterium | reverse complement strand
TCGCAACGCTCCGCGGAGAAACGGATACCCGGTGAAAATCGTGGCGCCACTGACGACCAGACGACTCGTTGGCCCCAGTAACGGTGGACGGGCCAACACATACCGACGCATACCGAGCAACACCAGCGCCAGGCCGCCGACGCCCATTCGCAGCAAGTCGACATTGGCGATGTCGGCTGAGCGGGGCAGTCGAGCTGGAACCAGATCTCGCGGCACCCCAGCGGCCGCCTCGATTGCCTGGATTACCGCAGCGCGATCACAGCGCTTGGGCGAGTACCACACGACCACAGAAGCTGTGCGGGGGTAGGCGTGCACGCCGCGCACACCAGGCACCTGATCTACGGCATCCTCGATCGCGACTGCGCGCAGCGGGTCGTTTCGAAACCATGGCGCCAACAGACGCATTCGACCTGCAGCATCAGAGAGAGGGGTCAGGGCCACTACGACGGTCAGTGGTCGTGGGCATGCACACCGTCAGCAACGGCGGGCGGCGAGGCTTCCTCGCCGATACGCTCGCGAGCCTCGGCGACGACGTCGGCGACCTGGAGCCGCGCGGACTCCGCGCCTTCCTCCGCCTTGCGTACCCCGCGCAGGGCATACGCAGTGGCCGTCACCGATGCCTCTCGAAGAGGCGCCCTCGCCACCATCTTGCGGACACCCTGGTAGGCCGCGGCGCCCACCACACCAGTGACCACTGTCGACGCCGCCTTCGCCAGGAAACCATGCAGGACCATTGAGCCATCCTAACGCTATTGCCGCGGAGGTCACTTGTCGCTGAGTCCGCTGCTGGCACAATGACCTCTGTGGCCGTCGAGACAAACTCAACACGCCTTCGTGTGAGCTCGATGCACGTGTTCGTCGCGACGATAGTCGGTTTGGCCTTCGTCGGCGGGTCGCTGCGCAGCTTGGTCACGGGAACACCAGATGTGGCGACCGCTGCGACGGTGTTCTGCGGGATTTTTGTACAGGCGCTCCCCTTTCTGGCCCTTGGCGTGATGGTCAGCGGCGCAGTCGCGGCCCTGGTGACACCGGAACGGTTGGCTCGCTGGCTACCCCGCCGGCCCACCGTCGCGGTCGTTGCCGCTGGTGTCAGCGGCGCAGCCCTACCAGGCTGCGAGTGCGGTTCAGTGCCAATCGCCCGCCGGTTGTTCGGTGCGGGAACGGTAGGGGCCGCGGCTCTGACGTTCATGCTCGCCGCTCCGGCTATCAATCCCATCGTGCTGGTCTCTACCGCAGTGGCGTTTCCCGGCGAACCGATGATGGTGCTGGCCCGGTGCGTGGCCTCGCTGCTGACAGCGATCATCATGGGCGGGCTCTGGGTGCGCTTCGGCCAGGCCCGGTGGATCACTCGCCACGTTCCGCAGGTGCACGAACACGACGGCTCGCGCTGGACCGTGTTCACCGAGGCCGCCCGGCACGATTTCTTGCAGGCTGCTTCATACCTCGTCGTTGGAGCGGCCGCCGCGGCAGCCCTACACATCCTTGTGCCGTCGTGGGTGTTCGAACACATTGCCGGCCAACTATTGCTCGGCATAGCCGTGATGGCCTTTCTCGCAGTGATATTGGCGCTGTGTTCGGAGGCGGACGCCTTTGTGGCGGCAAGCCTGTCGATGCTTCCGCTGGTTCCAAGATTGGTGTTCCTGGTGGTCGGACCCGCAATCGATATCAAGCTGTTCAGCATGCAGGTCGGCATGTTCGGGCGCGCCTTCGCTATGCGGTTCGCCCCGGTAACCCTCCTCGTCGCGATCGTAGTTGCCACCGCTACGGGTCTGCTGTTGATAGGCAACCGGTGAGCCGCGAAACCGAGAACGCGCTGCTACTGCTGGTTGGAGTCTGCACCCTGATCATCACGATCAGCGGTGCCTACACTCGCTATGTAAAGCCCTCGTTGCAGCCTTGGTTGCTCGCATCTGCCGCGGTATTGATCGCGCTGGCGGTCGTGTCGATCGTGCGCGATATCCGGCGCGGACAGGCTCACGACACTCACCAGGACCACGGCCACGGATCTGGGGTGCTATGGCTACTTGTTTTGCCGATTGCGCTGCTGGGATTCGTGGTTCCGCCTCCACTCGGTCCGCAGTCCCCGCTGCGCACCGTGACCGAAGTCTCGACCGACACTTTGCGGCGGCCATATCCACCGTTGCCCGACGAACGGGCACCAGAGATCTCACTGCCAGAGTTACTGGTCCGCAACGCGCGCGACTCGGCAGGATCGCTGAACAACCGACTGGTTAGCGTGACCGGATTCACCATGAAAGCCGGTGATCACACGGAGCTGGGCCGCATCGTCATCCTGTGCTGCGCTGCGGACGGGCAGCTTGCCCGCATCCGACTCGACGGCCCGGCCGCCGACGAAGTTGCGCAATTACCCGAGGGCGCGTGGGTGCGTATCGAGGGGAAAGTCCCTCCAGGCCAGAATGATTCCTCCCTTCGCAGCGTTCCAGTGATGACCGTCGAATCGGCGCAACAGATCGAACAACCTGAGAACACCTACGTCTACTGACCTCGATAATCAAGGCGTCTGCATAGAGTGACACCATGCGTCTGAAACCCGGCCGGCCCGACCTGGGGGCCTACTCCGCCTACTTCAACCAACCGCCCGCCTCACCGGCGACCCCACTCTCGGTGACGTGGAGCGGCGTGACGACGCTGCTCGTCGACGACGGCAGCTCGGCGATAATGACCGACGGATTCTTCTCTCGTCCAAGCCTTTCCACCGTGGCTGCGCGCAGACTGTCCTCATCGCGTCCACGGATCGAGGCCGCACTTTCGCAGCTCGGGGTCACCCGGCTGGAAGCAGTCGTTCCGGTGCATACCCACTTCGACCACGCGATGGATTCCGCGGCTGTGGCCCAGCTGACCGGCGCACGGCTGTTCGGCGGGACGTCGGCGGCGCTGATCGGACGCGGACACGGCCTCGAACGAGTCAGCACGGTTGCCTCCGGCGAACAGGTCACAGCAGGCAATTACGACATAACCTTGATCGAAGGCAGCCATTGCCCGCCGGACCGGTTTCCCGGTGCCATCACAGCCCCGGTCGTCCCCCCGGCGAAGGCCTCGGCCTACAAGTGCGGCGACGCGTGGTCCATGCTCGTGCACCACCGACCCACCGGCCAGCAGTTATTGATCGTCGGTAGCGCGGGTTTCGTGCCGGGCGCACTGGCTGGCCGGCGCGCCGACGTTGCCTATCTTGGTGTGGGCCAACTTGGGCTGCAGCCCCAGAGCTACATCACCGAGTACTGGATCCAGACGGTCAGGATGGTCGGAGCGCGCCGGGTGGTGCTGACGCACTGGGACGACTTCTTTCGCCCACTGGACAAGCCGTTACGGGCGTTGCCGTACGCCGGTGACGATTTGGACGTTTCGATGCGGATGCTGACTCAGCTCGCTGCCGAGGATAGCGTCGAACTGCACCTGCCCACGCTCTGGCGCCGCGCCGATCCGTGGGCCTGAACCCGGCCCTATACCCTTCGCTGCCGAGCGATTTCGGCGAGCACGACGCCGGCTGCCACCGATGCGTTGAGTGACTCGGCCGGACCGGCCATTGGGATGGACGCCACGGCATCGCAGTTCTCTCGGACCAGCCGCGACAAGCCCTTGCCCTCCGAGCCCACCACCACCACGATCGGCCCCTCGCCGTCGAGCTCATCGACCGCGGTGTCGCCATCGGCGTCGAGTCCAACGATCTGTAGTCCAGATTCGGCCCACTGCTTGAGAGTTCTGGTGAGATTCGTGGCCCGAGCTACCGGTACCCGCGCGGCGGCCCCCGCACTGGTACGCCATGCCACCGCAGTCACCGACGCGGATCTGCGCTGCGGGATGAGCACTCCATGACCGCCGAATGCGGCCACGGAGCGGACGATGGCGCCGAGATTGCGCGGGTCGGAAATGTTGTCCAAGGCGGCCAGTAGCGGCGGTGCCGCATCAGCTTTGGCCGCTGCCAGCAGATCATCGGGATGCGCATAGTCGTACGGCGGTACTTGCAGAGCCAGGCCCTGGTGCATTCCGTTGGACGCGATCCGGTCCAGGTCGTGACGCACCACCTCAAGAATCGAGATGCCTCTATCCGCTGCGATCCGCACAGCTTCGGTGAGCCGCTCATCGGAGTCGGTGCCCAGAGCCACATACAGCGCGGTCGCCGGCACCCCAGCTCGCAGACACTCCAGCACGGGGTTTCGGCCGAGGACGGTCTCGGTGTCTTGAGACTTTGAAGGCCTACGTGCCTTGCCCTGCTGCTTGCGGGCAGTCTGGGCAGCGCGCTTGCCCGCTGGATGGTGCGGCCGCTCATGCGCGGGCGGCGTTGCGCCTTTGCCTTCCAATCCGCGACGACGCACACCGCCGGAGCCAACCGTGGGTCCCTTCTTGGTACCCGGCTTGCGCACCGCGCCTCGTCGGCGGGAGTTGCCCGCCATTACTTATCCGTCCCGTCCATCAGGGACCATTGGGGGCCATCGGAGGTATCGGTGACTTCGATGCCCGCCTCCTTGAGCCGGTCGCGGATCGCGTCGGCTTCTGTCCAGGCGCGGCTCGCTCTGGCATCGGCCCGCCGACGGATCTCGGCATGGACGAGCACATCGACTGCGGCCAGCGCTGCCGACGTTTCGTCCCGCGACTCCCAACGATCATCCAGCGGGTCGGCGCCGAGGATCCCCATCATCGCGCGGATCGACATCGCCTGGGTAAGGGCCTCCTCGTGATCCCCCGCGTCCAACGCCCGATTGCCCTCCGCCCGGGCGGCGTGGACCTCGGCCAGCGCTGCAGGTACCGCGAGATCATCGTCGAGCGCTGCGCCGAACTTGGCGGTCCACTCGCCGGGAGTCACCGCACCGACACGGCTGCGCACCCGGTGCAGGAATTCTTCGATGCCGGTGTACGCCTTCGCTGCGTCCTGTAACGCATTCTCGGAGAATTCCAGCATCGACCGGTAGTGCGCACTACCCAGGTAGTAGCGTAGCTCCGCGGCGCGAACCCGCTGCAGCACAGCAGGTATCGCCAGAACGTTACCCAGCGACTTGCTCATCTTCTCGCCCCCCATGGTGACCCAGCCGTTGTGCAACCAGAACTGGGCGAACCCACCGCCGGCGGCCTCGGCCTGCGCGATCTCGTTCTCGTGATGGGGAAACACCAGATCCATTCCCCCGGCGTGGATGTCAAAGTCCGCACCCAGATACGCATCGCACATCGCAACGCATTCGGTGTGCCAACCAGGACGTCCGCGACCCCACGGCGTTGGCCACGACGGCTCCCCCGGCTTGGCGCCTTTCCACAGGGTGAAATCTCGCTGATCGCGTTTGCCGGCCGCGACGCCCTCCCCTTGGTGAACGTCATTGGGCTTGTGTCCGGAGAGCTTGCCGTAGTCAGGCAGCGTCGCGACATCGAAGTACACATCCCCGGCCGCGGCATATGCATGTCCCCGGTCGATCAACTTCTCGATCAGCTCGACCATCTGGGTGATATGCCCGGTCGCCCGCGGCTCTGCCGACGGTGGCAGTACTCCCAGCGCGTCGTAGGCGGCCGTGAACGCCCGCTCGTATGTCGCCGCCCACTCCCACCATGGGCGTCCCGCGTCGGCAGCCTTGTGCAGGATCTTGTCGTCAATGTCGGTGACGTTGCGGATGAATGCCACGTCGAAGCCTTTTGCGGTCAACCAGCGACGAAGTACGTCGAACGCGACACCACTGCGGACATGGCCGATATGGGGCAAGCCCTGCACCGTCGCGCCGCACAGATAGATGGAGGCGCGGCCGGGCCGCAGTGGGGCGAAATCGCGCACACCACCAGACAAGGTGTCATAGAGCCGCATGACAGATGCGGGGCGTTCGGTCACGACGGGCCAGCTTACCGGCCTATTCGGGCCTGACCCTCATTCGCCGACCAGTAACACCGTGGCGATGGCCGCCAGACCCTCTCCCCGGCCGGTCAGACCGAGGCCGTCAGTCGTGGTCCCCGACACGGATACCGGAGCACGCAGAAGTTCGGAGAGCAGCTGCTGGGCCTCGGCACGGCGTGGGGCGATTTTCGGGCTATTTCCGATGACCTGGACGACGGCGTTTCCCACTCGAAGCCCGGCAGCGGCCAACAGCGAGCGCACGTGGCCGAGCATGTCAGCGCCGCTGACCCCACTCCATTCAGGCCGGTCGGTCCCGAACACTTCGCCGATGTCGCCCATGCCAGCGGCCGACAGCATCGCATCGCACAGCGCATGTGCGGCCACATCGCCGTCTGAATGCCCGGCGCAACCATCATCAGCGTCGAACAGCAGGCACAGTAGCCAGCACGGACGTCCAGCTTGGATGGGGTGTACGTCTGTGCCGAGCCCGACTCTCGGGACCGACATCACGCCCTTCAGGAAGCGGTGGCGAGTGCCTCGTCGAGAATGGTCGCGGCCTTCTCGTCGTCAGTGTTCTCGGCGAGCGCCAACTCACCAACCAGGATCTGCCGGGCTTTGGCCAGCATCCGTTTCTCACCAGCCGACAGCCCGCGCTCCTGGTCTCGACGCCAAAGATCACGCACCACCTCGGCGACCTTGTTCTCGTCGCCGGACGCCAACTTTTCCAGATTGGCTTTGTACCGACGCGACCAGTTGGTGGGCTCTTCGGTGTGCGGAGCACGCAGCACCTGGAATACCTTGTCCAGGCCCTCCCGTCCGACAACATCGCGCACGCCCACGTACTCGGCATTATCAGCGGGTACCCGAACGGTGAGATCTCCCTGCGCAACCTTCAGGACGAGATATTCCTTCTGTTCGCCCTTGATGGTCCGGGTTTCGATCGCTTCGATCAACGCAGCACCG
>JAHZKD010000423.1 GCA_022600605.1 Actinomycetes bacterium | reverse complement strand
TGCCATGATGCTCATGGAAAACGGTTGAAGCAGCGTTCGACGTCGCTGAGCACGCCCAGGCGAAAGGCGTCGATCCTGGAGAACCCAGAAGGCACGGACTCGCCGTTTACATCGCTGGCGGCCAGGCCGTTGGTGAGTATGCCGGACAGGGCTTCGTCGACATCGCCTGCGGTCAGCGCGATGGTGTCGCCATCGGGCATGATGACCTCCGTGGTCATCTCTGTCGTGGCCACCCCAGTGAGGCACGCCGTCCGCAAGGCGGCGTTCGCGCTGTCGAGTGTCACGCCACCTCGTTCTCGCTGCAACGCAGTCATATACCGGGAGACGAGCACCGAGTAGGCCGTGTTGTCGCCAATAGCCAGGCTGCTTCCGTCCTGCCGGGTCGATTGGGAGCCCATCGCCTGCAGTTCGGTCAGATCAACGGTGATGGTGTTGGTAGTTGGGCAGAACGACGCCGGCGGGCTGGGTCGAGCATCGGCGCAGTTCTCGGCGTCGGCGATGTCAAAGCTGAGTGCCGGCGGATCAGCGGGTGAGAACAGGATTCCCATTGCTTCAACGATCGAACCCACCGACTCCTCATTCACTGGCAACTCCCCGGTCTGGTCCTCGGGCAGCAGCACCGGCAGGTCGCCACGCCGTTGAGCGATCTCGCGCAGGTCGATGCCCTCGCAAGCTGACGGGCCATCGGTGAAACCTAACTGGAATGCTGAGAGTCGCTCGAATGCCGTGCCGTGCTCGTCAACGCCGGCGTCGGGATCTCCCTCGTTGAGCAGCGGATCCCGGAAAGAGATGACGGCTGCCAACACTTTGTTGAGTCCTGCGCCGGTATTCAGGGTGAATCTGGGCGAGTTGTCCTCGGCCACCCAGCGCATATACGCGCCGGATAGGCAGTCGGCCTGTTGCTCGCCGACCAGGGTCGGGATGCTTTTTCCGGACATGCCGGCCTGATGTGCCACGGCGTGGCCGTACTCGTGTGCAAGCACCAACGCCACACCCATGTCGCCGTATGCGCGGTGCAGGTCGGGCAACAGTTCACTGCGGTCCCAACCCAGTGTTCTGTCCGAGTAACAGAAACCTGCGTTGACCAGACCGTAAGTGTCTGTCCCGCAGAACTCGCCGTCGAAGTTGCGGGCGTCAAACGAGACCAGCGCCTCTGCGGGGGAGAACTCGTCGTCGAAGGTCTCCGGGTAGGCAATCTCCCAGTACTTCTCGATATCGCTGATCGCATGTCCGCCCAGCCAGTCGATCTCCCCACCGTCAGTGCCCTGCACGTCGCGTGCGGGGTCTTCGGCGTTGGGCCGAAGACCGGTGGGCCCGTCGGTCGCAAGAAGTCCGGCGACTCTGAACGGGTCGTCGAAAACTGACACTGCGTTGCCCTGCAGCGTGGTTGAGCACCCGGTGCCGACTAACACCGCAATGGTCGTGAGAGTGGTGCCCACGAGGTTTCCTCGACGGACGGACGAACTCATCGATGCCGCCTTTCGGTGGTCACTCGGCGGTCTGGGGGCCACGTGCCGAAACTCCCCTTCCAGGATAGTGAACCCGAGGGCAGATGCTGCGCCCAAATGGCTACGAACCTCACTTCGGCGCGTGAAGCCGTTGCAGTGCTGCCCGCACCGACGTCCCATCGGTGGTTGCCCAGAAAGGGGGCAGGGACGCGCGCAGGAACCCGCTGTAGCGCGCGGTCGCCATCCGCGAATCCAGGATGGCCACTACGCCTCGGTCGTCGACTCGCCGCAGCAGCCGACCGGCCCCCTGGGCGAGTAACAGCGCTGCGTGAGTCGCGGCAACAGCCATGAATCCGTTGCCGCCCCGGGCGGCGACGGCGCGCTGACGTGCGGTCAGCAACGGATCATCGGGGCGCGGGAATGGAATCCGGTCGATCAGCACAAGCGACAGTGAAGGGCCAGGCACGTCGACGCCCTGCCACAGCGACAGTGTCCCGAACAGTGAGGTCGCCTCGACCTGGGCGAATCGTTGCACCAGAGCCGAGGTGTTGTCGTCGCCCTGGCAGAGCACCGGTGTGTCAAGTCGATCGTTGATCACCGCGGCAGCTGCCCTGGCCGCCCGCATTGAGGAGAACAGGCCGAGCGTCCGGCCGTCTGCGGCTGCGATCAGCGATGCGATCTCGTCCAGCTGCTCGGGGGACCCGGTGCCGTCGCGGCCGGGTGGGGGTAGATGAGCGGCGACATACAGGATGCCTGACTTCGCATGGTTGAACGGCGAGCCCACGTCCAGTCCGCGCCATTGCACTTTGGCTTCGGACGCGTCGGGATCTTCATCGACGTAGTCCAGGCCCCACGCTGATGCCATCGCGTCGAAGCTACCGCCGATGGTCAATGTCGCTGAGGTCAGCACCGTGGTCGAAGATCGGAACAGTCTGCCGCGCAACAGGCCCGCTACCGATAGCGGGGCGACGCGAAGCGTTGCGCGGGTGCCGGAGCGGCCGTCGTCGGTGTGGTCGACCCACACAACGTCGGTGCGGTCGGCGATTGCCGGAACGAACGAGCTGAGGATCCGTGACGCGGTATCGATGACGTCAGCGAGCGCGGTCGCCGCTTCGGTGCGTGCGAGTGCCGTCTTTGGATCGTTAGCGGCGGTATCGATCTCGGTTCGGGCCCTACTCGCGGCGTCGCGCAGCACTGTCAGATGACTGGCCATGTCCTCGTCGAGCAGGTCGATGCGGCCGCCGCGGGCGTCGAGAATCGCCGAAGAGAAGTTTGCCGCAGCCGTTTCCAGTCGCTGTGCGATCTCGGCGCCCACAACTCGAGCGGCTCGTCGTTGCGCGCCGGCAAGCGAGGTCGCCGACAGCTCGGCCGTTGCGACACCGGTGACTCTGTCCACCAACTCATGTGCTTCGTCGATAACCAGCAGGTCGTGGTCGGGCAGAACATTTCCGTCACCGATGGCGTCGATGGCCAGCAGTGCGTGGTTGGTGACCACGACATCGGCGGAGCTCGCGCGGTCGCGCGCGCGCTCGGCGAAACAATCAGCGCCCAAGGGGCATCGGGCCGCCCCGACGCATTCTCGCGCTGACACGCTGACCTGCGACCATGACCGGTCCGGGACCCCGGGGCTTAGTTCGTCACGGTCACCGGTTTCGGTGCTTGATGACCACTCGACGAGCCGCTGGACGTCGCGGCCCAGGGCGCTCACAGCGGCCGGGGAGAAGAGCTCCTCCTGCGGCATATCCTCGGATTCGGCTGAACTGTTCGACGTTCCAGGCTGAGATCCATTGTGTATTTTGTTGAGACACAGGTAGTTTCGACGACCCTTGAGCAAGGCGAACTCCGGCTGGCGAGTAATCTTGCCAGACAGTGAGTCGGCCAGTCGGGGCAGATCACGGTCGACCAACTGGCGCTGTAATGCGATCGTCGCTGTCGACACGACGACAGGACGGTTGACGCTCACCGAGTACGCGATCGCGGGCACCAGGTAGGCCAGCGATTTTCCGGTGCCTGTCCCAGCTTGGACGGCGAGGTGCTCGCCGCAGTCGAAGGCGTGGGCCACAGCCTCGGCCATCGTGATCTGGCCGTCTCGCTGAGTGCCGCCCAGCGCTGCCACCGCAGTCGCCAGCAGCTCATTGACCTGCGCTACTTCGATGGTCACCGGCGCTACCGTCCGCCGCGGGTAGGGGCGATGATTCGCGTCGGGATCGCGGGGTCGCCGTTGGAAAGTTTCAGGCCGTCCCACGGCAGGCTGTGCAAACCCTGGCTGACACGCTCACGTGCAGCTTTCAGCCCCGGCTCGGCGATCGCCTCACCATCGCGCACCAGCGGGACCGTCAGCGGCCCGGCGACGAGGTCCGGTGGGGTCGGTGGCGGCTGGCGTGCCGGATACACGACCTCCTCGACGATCGTTCCGGTCGTCTTGGGCAGTCGCTGGGCGAGGTTGCGCCCGCCGTGCGATCCGTTGTTACTGCTGCGCTTCTCCACGGGGATACCGTCGACTTCGACCAGCTTGTGGACCAGAGAGGCGGTCGGGGCTCCCGATCCGGGAAAGTGCCACTCGCCCTCGGGGTAGCCGTCGATGTCGCCGGTGAACTGGTAGCTGGCCAGGTAGTCGAGCGTATCGGCGTCCAGAAAGTCGGTGAGTGAGCCCAGGTCCTCAGCGTCGAATCTGAACTGCTGCAACGTTTCCACGAATCGGGTGGTACCGGCTGTGATGCCATAACGTCTGCCTTCGGGAAGGCGGCGTGCGAACACCTCGAACGTGGTGCGCCGCCCTACCGTGCCGTCGCGCAGCGCCGCGGCAAGCATCGTCAATTCGTACTTGTCCGCAAGTGGGGGCACAGGCAGACCGCCCGACGGTGCGCGGGGCGATGAAGTCACGGGCTTACCGTAGCGTTTCAGCGCATTTCTGCGTCCCCGGTATTCTTGCTAGATGGTTACGCCGGTGGACGTTCGTCCGGGAACCCGCGAAGATCGCGATGTCGCGACCGTTCCCGAAGAAGACACAGCTACTGACGTCCCGTGGGTGACTTTGGTATGGGACGATCCGGTGAACCTGATGACCTATGTCACCTACGTCCTGCAGAAGCTCTTCGGCTATAGCGAACCGCACGCAACTAAGCTGATGCTGCAGGTTCACAACGAAGGCAAGGCGGTGGTGTCGGCCGGTAGCCGGGAGTCCATGGAGGTTGATGTGTCCAAACTCCATGCCGCAGGTTTGTGGGCAACGCTTCAAAAGGATCGCTGAGGAGACTGTGCGTAAATGGAAGCGGGTCCAGGGCGCCGACGGCCCGCGATTCCGGTCAGCGCTGGCCGCGCATGAGGCCGAGCTGCTGAGCAACCTGGTCAGGTCGGTGCAGGGAATCCTCGAAGATCGTCGGTCGTCGGCACCGGTCGATGAGCTAGCCGAGATCACCGGGATAAGGACCGGCAATTCGGTTCCACCGCAAGATGATACGACCAAACGTCTGTTGCCTGACTTCCACCGGCCGGTATCCGATGATCCTGCCGGGGAGGGGGCGGCGGACAGCCTCAACAGCGCGCTGCGCGGTCTCCACGAGCCCGACATCATCGACGCGAAACATCGAGCGGCGCAACGGCTGTTGGACACGATTCCGGCGGGCGGCGGAAAGTTCGAACTGAGCGAAGACGATGCTCAGGATTGGGCTTCGGCCGTCAACGACGTGCGGCTGGCTTTGGGCACGATGCTCGATATCGGCGCAGACGGACCCGAACGACTGCCGGCCGACCATCCGATGGCCGGCCACCTCGACGTCTACCAATGGTTGACCGTCCTGCAAGAGTACCTGGTGTTGAGCCTCATCGCCGGCGGGTCCGGCCAGTGAGCGCGTGGACGAAGAACAGCGCGTGGGCGAAGAACAGGCTGAGCTGATGAGCGGCTCGATCACCGATGTGGACGGCATCCGCGTCGGGCATCACCAGAAGATTGACACCGACGCACAGCTGGGCTCTGGCTGGGCGACCGGCACGACCGTTGTCCTGGCCCCGCCGGGCACGGTGGGTGCAGTCGATTGCCGTGGCGGCGCTCCGGGAACCCGGGAGACTGACCTGCTGGATCCGAGCAACTCGGTGCGCCACGTAGACGCGGTGGTACTCAGCGGCGGCAGTGCCTTCGGGCTCGCCGCCGCCGATGGCGTGATGACCTGGTTGGAGGACCATGGCCGTGGGGTCGCCCTCGACGGCGGTGTGGTGCCGATCGTTCCGGGCGCGGTGATCTTCGACCTGCCGGTCGGGGGCTGGCAATGCCGGCCGAATGCGGAGTTCGGTTACCTGGCTGTGGAGCGTGCGGGCACCGACGTTGCGATCGGCACCGTCGGAGCGGGCGTCGGGGCGCGGGCCGGGGTGTTGAAGGGCGGCGTCGGGACGGCGTCGATCACCCTGGATTCCGGGGTGACCGTCGGTGCGCTGGTTGTGGTCAACTCAGCCGGCGACGTCGTCGATCCGGGCACGGGTCTGCCGTGGCTGGCCGACCAGATCCGGGAATTCGGTTTGGTACCCCCGGCCGCTGATGAACTCGCCGCCTATGCAGGTCGGCACGGCGAGCTCAGCCCGTTGAACACCACCATCGCGGTGGTCGCCACCGACGCCGCACTCAGCGCACCTGGCTGTCGTCGCGTCGCAGTGGCCGCCCACGACGGACTGGCGCGTACCATCCGTCCGTGCCATACCCCGGTCGACGGCGATACGGTGTTCGCGTTGGCTACCGGGACGGTGCAGGTGAGTCCGGACGCGACGGCGCCGGCCTCGATGTCACCAGAAGTGCCGCTGATCACCGCTGTCGGGGCCGCCGCTGCGGACTGTCTGGCCCGCGCGGTCATTGTCGGGGTGCTGGCAGCTGAGGCGGTTGCCGGAATACCTACGTACCGGAGCCTGTTGCCGGGAGCGTTCCAGTGATCAACGCTCGGTCCACGAAGGAAGCCCGGTCCCCGAAGGAGGGAAATGCGCAGTGCTCGTTATTCGTGCTGACCTGGTCGAAGCGATGGTCGGCCATGCCCGTGCAGATCACCCTGACGAAGCCTGCGGAGTCATCGCGGGACCCGAGGGATCCGACCGTCCTGAGCGGTTCATCGCGATGCTCAACGCGGAGCGTTCCCCGACGTTCTACCGCTTCGACTCCGGAGAGCAGCTAAAGGTGTGGCGCGCGATGGAGGACGCTGACGAAGCCCCCGTGGTCATCTACCATTCGCACACCGCAACCGAGGCCTACCCGAGCCGTACCGACATCTCCTATGCCGCCGAACCTGATGCCCACTACGTGCTGGTGTCCACCCGCGACGCCGACGAGCACGAGTTGCGCAGCTATCGCATCCTCGGTGGCGTCGTCACCGAGGAACCCATCCAGATCGTCGATCAGTACTGATACAGAGAGAAACCTGTGCCTGATTCAGCCAATGTCACCGTCTCCATCCCGACCATTCTGCGCACCCACACTGGCGGCGAAAAGCGCGTCACCGCGTCGGGCCCCACGTTGCAGGCCGTCATTTCGGACCTGGACGCCAACTACTCGGGCATCGCCGCAAGGTTGATCGACCCCGCCAATCCCGGCAAGCTGCACCGCTTCGTGAACATCTACGTCAATGACGAGGATGTACGGTTCTCCGGCGGGCTGGAGACGCAGATATCCGAAGGGGACTCCGTCACGATCCTGCCCGCAGTCGCCGGTGGGTGAATAGGAGTCTTATGACCCGGTACGACTCGCCGCTGAAGGCGCTCGGTGACACTCCGCTTGTCGGGCTCCAGCGGCTTTCGCCTTCCTGGGAGGGGGGCGGTGACGGTTCACCCCATGTCCGGTTGTGGGCCAAGCTTGAGGACCGCAACCCAACCGGGTCCATCAAAGATCGGCCCGCCCTGCGGATGATCGAGGACGCCGAGCGCAGCGGATTGTTGCAGCCTGGGGCCACGATCCTGGAGCCGACGAGCGGTAACACCGGCATCTCGCTGGCGATGGCCGCCCTACTCAAGGGCTATCAGATGGTCTGCGTGATGCCGGAGAACACGTCGATCGAACGGCGCCAGCTGTTGGAGCTCTACGGTGCCCGAATCATCTTCTCGCCGGCCGAAGGGGGGTCCAATACGGCAGTGGCGCATGCCAAAGAGATTGCCGCAGAACATCCTTCGTGGGTTCTGCTGTATCAGTACGGCAACCCGTCCAATGCCGCGGCGCACTACGACGGAACCGGACCAGAGCTGCTGGCCGATCTGCCCGAGATCACGCATTTCGTTGCCGGCCTGGGTACGACGGGCACCCTGATGGGCACCGGCCGATACCTGCGCGAGCACGTCCCCGGGGTACAGATCGTGGCGGCTGAACCTCGATACGGCGAGGGTGTCTACGCACTGCGCAATATTGACGAGGGTTTCATCCCCGAGCTCTACGACCCCGAAGTGCTCACCACGCGTTTCTCGGTCGGCTCATTCGACGCGATCAGGCGCACCCGAGAGCTGGTGCAGACCGAGGGCATCTTCGCCGGCATCTCCACCGGCGCCATTTTGCATGCCGCACTGGGCATGGCTGCCAAAGCAGTCAAGGCTGGTCAGCGGGCCGATATCGCGTTCATCGTGTGCGACGCGGGATGGAAGTATCTGTCCACCGGGGTCTACGGCGGTAGCCTGGACGACGCGGAGGACGCACTGGAAGGGCAGCTATGGGCTTGAAGGGTCGCCCGTGAGTGGGCCCGGCGGTTACCCCGGGATGGCTGGACCGCCGGCGGAGGCCAAGAAGCGCCCCGCGTGGGTCGTCGGCGGTGCGACCGTCGTCTCGTTCGTCGTACTGCTCTGGGTGATCGAGCTCTTCGACGCCCTGACCGGGCACCGGCTCGACAGCCACGGAATTCGTCCGATGGAAGCCGATGGATTGACGGGCATCCTGGTGGCGCCGCTGTTGCACTCGAATTGGGAGCATCTGCTCGCCAACACCGGCCCGGCGCTGGTACTCGGTTTTCTGATGACCCTGGCGGGGTTGTCCAGGTTCCTCTACGCCACGGCGATAATCTGGATCCTCGGCGGGTTGGGCACGTGGCTGATCGGCAATGTCGGGGCGCCGTCCTACACCGGTGTGGTCGTCGAGACAAACCACATCGGCGCCTCTGGTTTGATCTTCGGCTGGTTGACCTTCTTGGTCGTGTTCGGATTCTTCACCCGCAAGGTCTGGGAGATCGTCGTCGGAGTCGTCGTTCTCTTCATCTACGGCAGCATCTTGCTCGGAGTGTTGCCGGGGACGTTCGGCGTTTCGTGGCAGGGCCACCTGTGCGGGGCAATCGCCGGAGTGTTCGCGGCCTACCTACTGTCTGGCCCGGAGCGTAAGGAGCGGGCGTCGACGCGGGGCTCGGGGACGAGCAAGCCAGGCAACACACGTCCGCCGTACTTGGCTTCGTGATCTTGCAGGCGACCTCGCAGCAGGCTCCGATCGGGATCTTCGATTCCGGCGTGGGCGGGCTCACCGTGGCGCGGGCGGTGATCGACCAGTTGCCCGACGAGGACATCATCTACGTCGGTGACACCGGCAACGGACCATACGGGCCGTTGACCGTTCCGGAGATCCGCGCGCATGCACTGGCGATTGGCGACGACCTCGCCGCGCGGGGGGTCAAGGCCCTGGTGATCGCCTGCAACACAGCATCCTCAGCCTGCCTGCGCGACGCGCGGGAGCGGTACGTTGAAGTACCGGTGGTCGAGGTGATCCTGCCCGCTGTGCGGCGCGCGGTGCGATCCACCCGAAACGGGAAAGTGGGGGTGATTGGGACGGCTGCCACGATCTCCTCGGGCACCTACCAGGACGCGTTTGCCGCCGCGCGTGACATCGAGGTGTTCGCGGCGGCGTGCCCTCGCTTTGTCGACTTCGTCGAGCGAGGGGTGACCAGCGGCCGGCAGGTGCTGGGGTTAGCCGAGGGATATCTGGAACCGTTGCAGCGTGCCGGGGTGGACACCCTGGTGCTCGGCTGCACCCACTATCCGATGCTCTCGGGTCTTATCCAACTGGCCATGGGCGAGGACGTGGCGCTGGTGTCCAGTGCCGAGGAGACAGCAAAGGACCTGCTACGCGTGCTCACTGAGCACGACTTGTTGAGGCCACATCCCGCCCCGGAGGCGCCCCCGCCCACGCGGGTTTTCGAGGCCACCGGCGACCCCGAGGCGTTCACGGCTCTGGCGGCTCGGTTCCTGGGCCCCACTCTGGACGGTGTCCGACCTGTTCGGCATAACCTGGGCGGGCAAACATGATTTTGGTCGGCAAAGCTGCGATGTGTTCGCCAAGCTGATCCCGGGCATGGCAAGCTGTTGGGCGTGCGAATCACCGTACTGGGTTGCTCCGGCAGTGTGGTCGGCCCCGATTCGCCCGCGTCCGGCTATCTGGTGACCGCGCCCGATACGCCGCCATTGGTTCTCGATTTCGGCGGTGGGGTGCTCGGGGCGCTTCAGCGCCACGCCGACCCTAACTCTGTGCACATATTGCTTTCCCATCTGCACGCCGATCACTGCCTGGACTTGCCGGGCCTTTTCGTGTGGCGGCGCTACCATCCCACGCCCGCGCCGGAGCGGGGTGTCCTCTACGGTCCGGCCCGGACGTGGACGCGCCTGGGCTCGGCATCCTCGCCTGAGGGTGGGGAGATTGACGACTTCACCGACATCTTTGAGGTGCGGCACTGGGTTGACAACGAGCCCGTGGAGATCGGATCGCTGACGGTGCTGCCGCGGCTGGTCACTCATCCGACCGAGTCCTACGGGATGCGTCTCACCGATCCGTCCGGCGCGACCTTCGTCTACAGCGGCGACACCGGCTACTGCGACGCTTTGATCGAGCTGGCTCGCGACGCGGATATCTTTCTGTGTGAGGCGTCGTGGACGGATTCGCCGACGCGTCCGCCGAGGTTGCACCTGTCGGGGACCGAAGCCGGGCGGGCCGCTGCCCAGGCGGGTGTTTCCCAGCTCCTGCTGACCCATATCCCGCCATGGACGTCGCGCGAGGACGTTATCAGCGAGGCAAAAGCTGAGTTCGACGGTCGCGTACATGCCGTGGTGTGCAACGAGTCGTTCGATGTCGGGCTCTCCTGAACGCCGCTGATCTCGCGCGGCCCGACGCTCGATGGGCAACCGGCTAGTGTTGGCTCGTGTCCAAACGAGAAGACGGCCGGCTCGACGACGAACTGCGACCGGTCACCATCACCCGTGGATTCACCGCCCATCCCGCGGGATCGGTGCTCGTGGCTTTTGGCCAGACCCGGGTGATGTGCACTGCGAGTGTCACCGAGGGGGTGCCCCGCTGGCGCAAGGGGTCGGGCCAGGGCTGGCTGACTGCGGAGTACGCGATGCTGCCCGCCGCTACACACGATCGTTCCGACCGTGAGTCGGTCAAGGGGCGCGTGGGCGGACGGACTCAGGAAATCAGCCGATTGGTCGGCCGGTCGCTGCGTGCCTGCATAGATCTGGGGGCGCTGGGTGAGAACACCATCGCGGTCGACTGTGACGTTCTGCAGGCAGACGGCGGAACCCGCACCGCGGCCATCACCGGCGCCTACGTAGCGCTCGCCGATGCCGTGACCTATCTGTCCGCAGCTGGCCGGTTGTCGGACCCACGCCCACTGTCATGCGCGATCGCCGCGGTGAGCGTCGGTGTCGTCGACGGCCGTGTCCGTGTCGACCTGCCCTACACCGAGGACTCCCGCGCGGAGGTCGACATGAACGTCGTGGCCACCGATACGGGCACGCTCGTTGAGATCCAGGGCACCGGCGAAGGCGCGACGTTCCCCCGCTCGACACTGGACAAGATGCTGGACTCCGCGATGGCATCCTGCGATCAGTTGTTCGAGGTGCAGCGTCAGGCGCTGGAATTGCCCTATCCCGGGGAGCTGCCCGAGTCTGGCGACCCGGCGAAGAAGGCATTCGGAAGCTGACATTGATGTCCCGGCTACTGGTGGCCAGCCGCAACCCGAAGAAGTTGGCCGAACTGCGCCGGGTGCTCGACTCCGCCGGAGTGACGGGCCTGACATTGGTCTCGCTCGACGATGTGCCGCCGTTCGATGAGGCGCCCGAAACGGGATCGACCTTCGAGGAGAACGCGCTTGCCAAGGCCGGCGACGCGTTCGCGGCCACCGGGCTGCCGGCGGTAGCCGACGATTCCGGGCTGCAGGTCGATGCGCTCAACGGGATGCCGGGCGTCCTCAGCGCACGCTGGTCAGGAAGCCACGGTGACGACGCTGCGAACACCGAGCTACTGCTGGGGCAGCTTGGCGATGTGCCCGAAGGTCGCCGTGGTGCGGCGTTTGTGTCCGCCTGCGCGCTGGTTTTCGGACCCGCGGCCTCTGAGCGTTCGGTGGTCCGTGGTGAGTGGGCGGGCAGCATCGTGCGCGAGCCCCGGGGCGACGGGGGCTTCGGCTACGACCCGGTGTTCCTGCCGGCGGGCGCAACGCGGACGGCTGCTGAGTTGACCCCGGAGGAGAAGGACGTTGCCTCGCATCGAGGGCGGGCGCTGGCGGCGCTGGTGCCTTCGCTGCGGGCGATGCTCTAAGGTTTCGTCACCCGGTGCAGCAGCCAGGCGGCTGGAATCGTCAGCGCCAGCGTCGCTGCGATCAGACCCGGCATCGATCCGGTGAACAGCGGCCATCCGAGCACGAGGTGCATCGCCAGCGCCATAGCCACGACGTGCAGTAGGAAAATCTCGTAGGAGATCTCGCCCAGCCAAACCATTGGTCTGCTGCCCAGCAGTCGTGAATACCAGTCTCGGGAACTCAGTGCCGGTGGCGCCACCGCTAACGTCGCGATCGCGGCATACAGCAGCGATTTCGCCACTGGCGACCACGCCGGGTCAGGGCCGGACAAGGTGCCGCCGATCGGTGTCGCCACCACCAAGTAGAGCGCCACGGCCAAGGGGATCGCGAACGTAGCCGGGCACCTCGTACCGAGAGCCTGTAGCACCGCCAGGGCCATGCCGCCGGCGAACCAGGCAAGGTAGCCCGGAAGCCACATGCCCGCGGAGTTGGGCAGCACGCCGTCTGGCTGAGCAGCGATGACGAGGATGAGCCAGACGGGGGTCACTGCGGCGAGCACGGCCAGGCCCGTCAGAGCACGTCGCGGCCGCCACGGACGTCGGCACAACAGGTATGCGAATGCCGGAAGCGCCACGTAAAACGCCACTTCGACCGCCATAGTCCACATCTGCGAAAGACCAGGGTGCAGCATCGTCGTCAGGTAGTTATCGGTGTAGATCTGCGTGAAGGTCAGGTAGCGGAGCAGCCCGTACCACGTCTGTCCGGGGTTCGGTCCAGGTGTGAACACGGTGTAGATCGCGAATGTCGCCAGCACCGCGATCAGGTAGGCAGGCACCAGGCGGCGAACCCGCCTACGGCCATATCGTCTGAGCGAGGGCGGTCGCTCACCGTGAGCAGCTGCGCGTACCCATGGCCGGAACAACAGAAAACCGGACAGCACGAAGAAGATCGCCACGCCAATCTCCAGGCGGGCGTACACAGCGCCGAGGTATCCGTGGTTGAGGTAACCGGTCGCAAACGCTGCGTGGGTGCCGACGACGAAAAGTGCGGCGACGGCGCGAAGACCGGTGAGCGCGGGGACTCGAGACGAGGTTGGCTTCAGGCCGTTCGCCGGGACCCCGCCGCCGTGCGCCCCGGGGTTGGCTGGCACTGCACCGAGTGTAGCCAGCTCAGAGGCCGAACTGGGTCTTGATGTTCTGGGTTTGGTAATGCTCGACGATTATGCCGACGAAGGGGATGGTGCCGGCCAGCAGCACACCGACGGTCTTGGCGATCGGCCAGCGGACCTTGACCGCAAGGTTGGCGGTGAACACCAGATAGACGAAGTAGACCCACCCGTGGACGACGGCGATCCAGCCCAGCGAACTATCGTTAAAGGCGTACTTCATCACCATCTCGTAGACCAGCGCGATCAGCCACAGCCCTGTCGCCCAAGCGAGCACCCGGTAGCCGACCAACGCCTTGCGGATGGTCTCAGCGGGTGTCAGGGGTGCGGGGGAGTTGGGTGCGCTCACGTGAAGAGTTCCTGTCAGTCTCAGGTCATTCTCGAGTCGTTTTCGGTGTCACTGTTTCGGTGTCACTGTTTTCGGTGTCACTGTCAGCCTTGGCCAGCTCAGCCAGGTAAGAGTTGTACTCACGCAGCGTCTCGTCGTCGTTATCGCCGGCCGGCTTGGGTCGTTCGGGCAGCAGCCCGGCGGGGATCTCGGTGGCAGTCTGCAATGAGCGCGGGTCGGGTGGGGTCTCTTCGTAGCGGACGAACTTGTAGTAGGCGTACACGCAGAACCCGGCGAATAGCGGCCACTGAAGAGCGTAGCCGAGGTTCTGGAAGCTGCCCGCAGTCGATTCGAAACGGGACCACTGCCACCACGCCAAGGCAAGGCAGCCACCGGCGGCGGCGGTCACCAGCAAGATGAGCGCCGGCCTCCTACGCCGCGTAGTGGACACCAGCCAACGGTACCGCGGTACCATCGAGGCGCTGCGGGCGTGGCGAAATTGGCGATACGCGCGGGCTTTAGGTGCCCGTGTTCGAAAGAACGTGTGGGTTCGAGTCCCACCGCCCGCACTCAACTCGGTGATGCTTCGCCGAGAGTGCGCCGCGCGGACGCAGGCCCGCGTTATTCCATCTCGACTGGGCGGTGCTCAATGAGGTCGCGTACCCCGCCGGTGCCCAGTCGCTCACGGAATGCCTGCACGGTGTAGCCGATGACCGTCGCATTGGTCTTCGCCCGCGCGGTCGCTGAGCGCGGCAGGTGAAACACTGGACCGATCTCACCGAAGTAGTCGCCGTGCGTGGCGATCCTCAGCGATTCCGTTCCACCCCCGGCTAATTCCCGCACCAGCTCGATCTTGCCCTTGGACACGACGTAGATCAGGTCGCCCATCGTGCCCTGCTCGAAGAGCATGTCGCCGGCGCTCAGCTCAACGGTCTCAGGCGGACGGGTCGTCTGGGCGAATTCGGGCACCAACTCGACGATGGTGTCGGCCAGCGGCAGAATGCGGCTGTCGTGGGTGGCGACGACGACCATCCGGTCACCGGAGGCGAGTTCGCGCAGCAGCCGGAGCACTCCTTCGACCTGGATGAAGTCCAAGTGGGCCGTGGGCTCGTCGGCCAGCACTAACGGTGGATCTAGGGCGATAGCCCGCGCGACCGCAACGCGCTGTTGTTGCCCGCCGCTCAGACTGTCTGGGTGGTGATCCATCCGCTCCTCTAGCCCGACGCGCTTCAGCAGCTCTTTTGCTTTCTCGCGCGCGTCGTGGCGAGATATGCCAGCCGAGCGCATCGGCACCATCACGTTCTCGAGCGCGGTGAGGCTGGGCACCAGGTTGAACGCCTGGAATACGATGCCCACTGTGTCGCGCCGGTAGGTCGAGAGCGTGCTGGGCTCCAGTGAGGTGACCTCGACCTCGCCGAACTTGATCGCCCCCGACTTCGGATGCAGGATGCCGCCCAGACATGACAGCAAAGTCGTCTTCCCGCACCCGCTGGGGCCTAGCAGGATCACCAGCGAGCCCGCCGCCACGTCGAGGTTGAGGTTGTCGATCGGCCGGACTGCGTATCCGCCGCTCGAGTACTCGACGACGAGGTTCTGGATGGATAGATCGCCCACGGCTAACGCCCTCCGAACGCTACGGCGGGATCGACGGACACCGCGCGATGAAGGCCGGTGGCGCTGGCGACCAGACCGATCACGACCGCGAGGATGGGTAGTGCGACAAATGCTTCCCCGGGGACGATGACTTGCATCGGGAACAGCGGCGCAAGGAGTTTCGATAACACCGTGCCCACCAGCGCAGCCAGCAGTGCCACGAGGACTGACTGCATGGCCAGCCCGGCAGCGATGCTGCGGGTCGGGACGCCGATCGCCTTGAACACCGCGAAATCTCGAAGTCTTTCGAGCGCGGAGAGGTAGATCACCGAACCCACGATCAGCGCCGCGACGATCCACAGCAGAACCGCGACGATCTCGATAGCACTGACGGCGACCTTCAGCGGCCGCAGCAGATCCTCGATAGCGCCTTCTCGGTCGATGATCTGTAATCCGGCGGGAACCTCATCCAGATCGCCGCGGATACCGATCGACGAAACCAGTGGTTGGCCGCCGTAGACCACGTGTTGGGCGCCCGTGGTGGTGAAAAAGATGTTCGGCAGGTTGGCCAGTGCCGTGGAATTTTCCACGATGCCGACGATAGCCAGCCTGGTCGACGCGATTTCGATGTGGTCGCCGACTTGGTGTCCAAGCGTGCTGGAGACCGCGATCTCATTGGTCGTCGATGGCGCCCTACCTTCCACGACGTTTGGCATCCCGGGGCCGCCATGGGGCGCGCCGAACATGTTGGCATTTTGGGTTACGTCGCCCTCGGCGATCGTGCCGCCGGCATATGCCAGCGGAGCCACTGCATCCACGCCAGGGTCCGCTGCGATCCGATGGATTTCAGTGGGCGCGAACGGTGTCGCTCCGACGAAGGGGCCGGAGGCACCTGCCTTGACCACGTAGAGGTCAAGGCCCAGCGCATCGACGGTTCGTTCGGCTTCGACTCGGAAGCCGTTGGCCAGCCCGGTGAGTACGAGGGTCATCGCGAAGATGATGGCGGCACTCAGTGCTGCAATGAGAAAGCGCCGCTTTCGCCACTGCATGTCGCGCAGCGCGGCGATCAGCATGTTCGCGAGGGTACCTACGCTCGCGGATTTGCGGGCCGAGTTGGCCATGTCTGATTCGGCGGGTGAATCTTGACAGGAACGTCGCGCTCCCCGGCTCAGGTGGTCGCGCAGCTGGTACCCGACCCGGCAGCCGCGCTATCGGGCCTGGGTGACTGGTGGTTCCAGCTGCCGTGAATTGCGTGTAGAGGCAGCTCACCGGGGCACGATTCAGCCAGTCGGCCGACCTTTGGCCAACAGTTCGCGCACTGCGCGCATCGGTGCCCATCGCGGTGATGGGCCGGGAGGTCGACGGGTCGCGTATGGCCAGGGCTGGTTACGCTCGGGAACCGCTTCCGCGCGTATGTGTTTGAGCTGCGTTCGCAGGTGGGCACGTAGGTCGTCGAGGTCCGGGTCGGCCCAGCGGTTGCACGCTTCTACCGCATCATCGGTGAGATCGTATAGCTCCCACTGATCATCGAGCGGGTCGCTGCGATACATCTCGCCACCCATCCCGTCGGCTGCTAGGTGACGTACTCCCGGCTCGGTCCAGGTACCTGGGTCGTCGAACGTGCGCACCAGCTTCCAAAGATGCCCGGAGCCTCCCTCGGCGGCGGATTCATCCACGCGTACGACGAGGCCCTCGAAGTTGGCTGCTGTGTGCGCGGGAATCCGGATACGCAGCGGCGAGGGCGGATTCGACGTCAGCTTCAGTGCGCGTGCCAGCCCGGAGGCTCCGGTATCGCCCTCGAGCATGTTGTCGCGCGTCATCAGGTACACCGCCCGATCCTCGTCAGCCGATGCCCCGTCGACCACGGGCATGAGATTGCGTCCGGGTAGCGGGTGCACCTCTGAGAAAGACTCGGCTAGTTCCGGCGCAACTGCGTCTACGTCGACTCCGGCCGCCGCCAGCAGCGTCGGGACCAAGTCGACATGCGATGTCGGCGCCATCACCGTGCGTGGCGCTGTCGGGAATTGGCCGACCCGGGCTATGACGAAGGGCACTCGGGTCGCCTCGTCGTAGAGATTGAACCATTTCTGATGCAGCCCACCGTGAGCGCCGAGCAGATCGCCGTGGTCGGCGGTGCGCACCAGGACGGTGTCATCGGGTTCACCGTGGGACCCTCCCTCGGTGACTGCGCGGCGCACCCGGTCGATCGGGGTGTCGACCTCGGCGTGCAACCGGTAGTAGAGGTTCCGGTAACGCTGAGCGTTCCGCTTATAGGTCTGCTCGATCACCCGCGCCGGACCGTAGCCGGAGTAGTAGCCCTCGCGAAATGCGATCTGTGCGGCGGGCTTGGTGGAAAGGTCCTCATCCGCAGTGGGCGCGGGTGGGATCGGCGGAGGGTCAAGGGGCGAGGGCTGCATCGGATTACGCCGTACCCAGGCCGGGAACAGAACGATGTCATGCGGGTTCACGAAGCTGGCTACCAGTAGGAAAGGGCGAAGCGCGGCGGGATCCCCAGCGCGGCGCCGCGCGTATCGGTCATCGAGCCATGCGACGACGCGGTCGGCGATCAGAGGATCGCGGCGGATTCCGGCGTCGGCGAGTTTCGCTCCGTGCGGTTCCGGGCCTACCCACCCCGAGAAGCCGTACGGGTTCAGCACATCGGCGTCCAGGTAGCGGCGCACCGCGTCGGGGTCGATGGCCCCGTGGTCGTCGTTGGTGGCCACTGACTCTCCGGTGTCCGGGTCGGTCAGGTCGGCGTGGGTGATGTGCCATTTGCCGTCGTAGTGGGTGTCATAGCCCGCCGCGCGGAACCAGTTGCCGAGCGTTGGGACCTCGCCGCGGCGCAGCCAGCGCAGCCGAGAATCGTCAGCGGCCTTGCCGATGCCGTCGGTTTGTGTGACACCGTGCAGATCCGGGTAGTGGCCCGTGAAGATGGTCGGGCGGCTGGGCACGCAGGCCAGCGAGCCGGTGTAGTGGCGAGCAAAGCTCACACCGTGCTCGTCGAACCATTTTCTGCCACTGAGGGTTTGGTCGCGCCAGTTGGCGATCGGCCCAGTTTCGTAGGGTGGTGCGGCGCGCTCCTCGTCGGTCATCACGATGACGATGTCGGGGCGGTGGCCGCTGATACGGGAAGTCATTGGGTCCTCTCCAGATGCTTGGCCAGTGAATTCAGCATTTCATCCGAACGCTTGGCCATCAGCCGCATGAACATTCGTATCGCGATCGGTCGGAGGGGGTGGGGCCGCATCCGGACAGTGCTGGTGAGGGTCACCGTAGTAAGACCACTCGTGTCGGAATGCAGATTCCATCGGTTCGACACCGAGAACGACCGTGGCACTCCCGCGATGTCGTAGGCGAGCTCGCGCGGCGCGTCGAATGCCACGATCGTCTCGACCAGCGCCTCCTGGCCGACCTGCACCCGGCGGGTCCTGCCCACCGGGTCGTCGCTGTCGTGCAGCAGGCAGGAATGATCCACCCCGTCGGCCCATGTGCTGAGCCCACCGAAGTCAGCCAACACTCCCCAGATCGCCGCGGGTTCGGCCGTGATGGTCCGGGCGCGGTTGACAGCGGGCACCACCCCATTGAACGCTGTCCGGCGCTGCCCGCGAAATCAGGTCCGATCGGCGCCGCCTGAGAACGGTACGAGTGACCGTTTCGGCGGTCGTGACCGGCTATTCAGGCGATAAGGGAGCGCCGGGCCCGTTGCGCGACGACGGCACATAGATGTCTGTGGTGTCCGACCTCCCGCGCAGGGTCATTTGCCCGCGGGGCACCCAGCTCTGGAGCTCGGCGGACCCCGCTCGCGTGATCGCTGACCCCGAGCACAATGCTCTGCTGTCGAATTCTTTTGCACAATCGGCCAATCGCGCCGCTTCGTTCACCGGGTCACCGACCACGGTGTACTCGTAGCGGTTTTCGGCGCCGATGTTTCCAGCGAAAACCGGACCCGCCGAGACGCCGATACCGAAGTCCACCGGAAGCTGGCGCAATTCCACGGCCAGTTTGCGCGCTGTGGACAGTGCCGCGCAGGCGGGATCGGCGATGCGCAGCGGCGCGCCGAACACCGCGAGCGCGGCATCACCCTGGAACTTGTTGATCAACCCATGCTGCTCGTCGACGGCTGCGACCACAATTCGGAAGAACGTGTTGAGCAGCTGCGCGATTTGATGGGGTTCGTAGACAGTGGCCAGTCGCGTCGAGGCGACCAGGTCGACGAACAAGACCGCCACGTCGAGTTCATCGCCCGCTGGTGATTCGCTCTGCTCCACGGCCCGGCGGGCAACTTCCTCGCCGACGTGCCTTCCGAACAGGTCGCGCAGCCGGTCGCGTTCCCGCAGGCCGGCGACCATTCGGTTGAAACCATTTTGCAGTTGGCCGATCTCAGTTGACTCGTAGACGTCAATCGTCACATCGATCTGGCCCTTCTCGACGGCGGCCATCGCGTCTACGACCTGGTTTACCGGGTCAGAAATCGAGATCGCGACCACGATCATCGCGCGGAGCCCGAGCACGACAGACACCAGCGCCAAGATCAGCAGCGCGAGTTCGATCTGGGCGGATTCTTCGAGCAGCCAGCCGTTGGAACGCATGACCAGCAGTAGCGCGATCGCCAAGCCGGGCAGCGCCGTGCACACGGTCCACATCAACAGCAGCCGCCTACGTACCCCCGGTGAAACCGAGTGTTCGAAGTCGGTGGGTATCCCGGCCTGGAGGGGACGAAGTGTGCGGAGCGTGAGCAGGAATCCGGTGCATGCAGCAGCGATCGCGCCGAAAAGGATCGCTGAGGTGAACATGATCAGGACCGCTGGCCCCTGGTCGAAGTTGACCGGCAACACGATTGCGGCGATCAGTACCCACGGTGTGAGCGTGATGGCGGACTGGTACTGCATGATCCTGGACGCGTGGTGCAGCTGCGAGTCGGTGGGTGTCAGTCCGGCGCTTACCCAGCGCAATGTGGGTCCCACATTCAGAACTGCGCCCAGAGCGACCGCGAGAGCGCCGACGAGGCTGACTACCACCAGCGTGATCACGTTGCTTCTCGTGACGACGCTGTGTCCGATGAGCGCAACCACGATCGCGACCACTTCAGCGATTGTCAGCACGTAGGCCGATGTGAGACCAGTTGCGTAACGGATGAGCAGGCGGCGTGGCCTCACACGGCTGAAGGTATCAGGCGCACCGGCAGTGGGCAGGCGGCGACGGTACCGTGCTGTGGATGATCTCTTCGATCCCGCCCACCGAAGCTCCGCTGGCCGGGGTCCGTATCCTCGAGGTCGGAGTGATGCTGGCCGGCCCCTACGCCACCATGATGCTCGCCGATCTTGGCGCCGAGGTGATCAAGATCGAGCCGCCGGGTGGGGAGATCTCCCGCCAGCTCGGCGAGGGCTACTTCGCCAGTCTGAACCGCAACAAACAGAGCATGTGTATCGATCTCAAGAGTGCGCAGGGGCGGCAACGATTGGGCGAGCTTGCCGCGAATTCGCATGCGCTGCTAGTCAATATGAAGCCGTCGACAATCCGCAGCCTCGGCCTGACTTACGAGGCCCTGAGGGCGTACAACGAGCGCATTGTCTGCGTGGCGCTGACTGGTTTCGGGCTCGACGGTGGCGACGACCCGGCGTTTGACTACGTCATTCAGGCAGCGACCGGTGTCGCGGCGATGACCGGCGAGCCGCTGGGACCGCCGACACTGCCCGGGTACTCCGCAGCCGACAACTCCACCGGTCTGGCGGCGGCGGTGGGCCTGCTCGCCCACATCGTCTCCGGACGCGGTGGCCAGGTCGATCTGTCCTTGCGAGACGTCATGCTTTCGCAGCTGAACTACCGAGCCGCGGCCTACCTCAATGACGGGACAGAGCCGCAACGGTACCCGTTGGGCGCGCACCCCTACTATGCCCCGGCGCAGCTGTTTACCACCGCCAATGGTTATCTCGCGCTCTTCATCACCCACGATACGTTCTGGGCTGCGTTCGCTGCAGAGGCAAACATCCAGGGGTTCTCGACGATGGCCGAGCGCGCCTCGCGGCGCGACGAGGTGCTCGAGGCAGTCAGTTCCGCGCTGGCCACCGACACTGCCACCGGCTGGGAAAACAGACTGCGGCCGTTGGGGATTCCCGTCTCCGCCGTTCGGACCCTGCCTGAAGCCCTGGCTGCCGTGCCAGAGGTCGTTATCAACGCCGGTGAGTTCGAGCAGGTGCGCAGCCCCATCCGGATCGCGGGGTATGAACCCGCCTACCGGTCGGCCCCGCGACTCGACGAGCATTCCGACGATGTGGGCGAGCTCGCCCAATCATGAGTCTGGTGACGGATCACCTATCTTGCGGCGGATGGCACCCCACAGGTCGGCGTACTGGCCCGGCTGTTTCCAGTAGGCCGAGCGACGTTTGAGGATTGCGCGTACCAGGGGGGCCGCAATTCGGAGCAGATACTTCGCTGGCCCGGCCTGCCGTGCGGCTTCATCGAGCATGTCCGGCCACGAATGATGCTGGAACCCCAGTGCCTGTTGGGCACGGGTGGTGTCCATCCAATCGGTGACGAACCAGTCCTCGTCGTTGTTTGGATTGCCCTTACGGCCTGAGGGCATGGCGTTGGGGGCCACGCTGAGCACTCCGCCGAGTCGCAGCACCACCCACTCCAGCGACGAGGCCCGGACGATGGCGTCGGCCTCGGCCTTATGCGTGCTGTACAAGTCGGAGCACCGCATAGGCATGTCTGCGGTCACCGGGCCGGTCGCGAGGTACGGATTGCGGGCGCCGAAAACCGCGTTGCTGGAAGCATGGACGAAACGTGGGGGCTTCGGCTGGGCCTCAGCGATGCCGACCAGCGTGGCCGTGGCGTCTACGTTGATCCGTCTGGCCAGCGGGCGGTTCTTGTAGATCGCCGGCGGAATCATCGCCGCGAGGTGGATGATCGCCTCCGGCGCTGCCTCGGAGATCACCCGGGCGGTGTGGTCACCGTCGGTGAGATTCGCCCATTGTACTGTGACTTCGGCGGGCAAGTTTTTTGCTGCCTTGCGGTTGGCACGAGTGTCGAGCTCGGCGATGATGACCCGGCGCCCCAGCTCGGTCAGCCGGCGCACGGTCGCCGAGCCGACGAGCCCGAAACCTCCCGTTACGAGCACCGTTCCCGACATACCCGACTCCTGTCTGCGGTCTGCGTGATAGAGATTGAAATTATCACCGTCCGGCAGACTCTCGTCGGGTCCAGTCTCGCCGACTTCGCATCCAACGCAGAGAAACTGACCGAAAACAGGGTCTGAGCGCAGCTGCCAGCACGCATTCGGAAACGAAGTGAGGAGACACAGTTAATGCCAGGCGGCATGAGTTTCGAACTTACCGACGATCAAGAGCTGATCCGCAACTCTGTCGCAGAACTGGCGCGCAGGTTCGACGACCAGTACTGGATGGATCATGACCTTTCACACGCATTCCCGCGTGAGTTCTACGACGCGATCGCCAAGGGCGGATGGTTGGGAATGACGATTCCAGAGGAGTACGGCGGACACGGCCTCGGTATCACCGAAGCGACGCTGCTGCTGGAGGAGATTTCGCGCTCGGGCGCGGCGATGAACGGCGCCAGCGCAATTCACCTGTCGATCTTCGGCATGCAGCCGGTCATCAAACACGGTTCCGACGATCTGAAGGCAGCCACACTGCCCCGCATCGTCGATGGAGACCTGCACGTTTGCTTCGGTGTCACCGAACCCGGTGCGGGCTTGGACACCTCACGCATCACCACCTTCGCCAAGCGCGAGGGTGACCAATACCGGATCAACGGCCGCAAGGTTTGGATTTCCAAGGCGATTGAGTCCGAGAAGATTCTTCTGCTCACCCGCACCACGCCCCACGATGAGGTGTCCAAGAAGACCGACGGTATTACGCTGTTCCTGACCGACTTGGACCCCGACAGTGTTGACATCCGGCAGATCAAGAAGATGGGGCGCAACGCTGTGAGCTCAAACGAGCTATTCATCGACGACCTGATCGTGCCCATCGAGGATCGGGTCGGCGAGGAAGGGAAGGGTTTCACCTACATCCTCGACGGACTCAACCCCGAAAGAATGTTGATCGCCGCGGAGGCGCTGGGCATCGGGCGCGTCGCACTCGACAAAGCTGTGAAGTACGGAAACGAGCGCATCGTCTTCGACCGCCCGATCGGCATGAACCAGGGGCTGCAGTTCCCGCTGGCGGATTCGCTGGCTCGACTCGACGCCGCTGAACTTGTGCTGCGTAAGGCAACCTGGCTCTACGACAACGCTAAACCTTGTGGGCGGGAGGCGAACACGGCAAAGTACCTTTGCGCCGAAGCGGGGTTCGAGGCCGCCGACCGAGCTCTGCAATTACACGGCGGGATGGGGTACTCCGAGGAATACCACGTGTCGCGATATTTCCGAGAGTCGCGGCTGATGAAGATCGCTCCGGTCAGCCAGGAGATGATTCTCAACTTCCTTGGCGAGCATGTGCTCGGCCTGCCCCGTAGCTACTGATGGCCAACACCGCGCCGTGCATACTCAGAGCAGGCCTACGCGGCGTTCCCGGATCGGAGCAAACGTAATGCGAGAAGTAGTCATCGTCGGGGCTGTGCGCACTCCCGTCGGCAAACGCAACGGTGCCTTGTCAGATCAGCACCCAGCCGACTTGTCGGCGCTAGTACTCAACGAACTCGTCGAACGCACCAGTGTCGCACCCGAAATCATCGATGACGTGGTGTGGGGTTGCGTGTCTCAAGTGGGCGACCAGTCGAGCAACATCGGCCGATACGCGGTATTGGCGGCGGGCTGGCCCGAACACGTTCCGGGCACCACGGTGAACCGGGCCTGTGGTTCAAGCCAGCAGGCGCTCGATTTCGCCGTCCAGGCGGTGATGTCGGGGCAGCAGGACGTCGTGGTGGCCGGGGGAGTGGAAGTGATGAGTCGGGTACCGCTGGGCGCTGCGCGCGCTACCGGGATGCCATACGGCCCCAAAGTCTTTGCCCGCTATGACGACTTCTCGTTCAACCAAGGCATCTCGGCGGAGATGATCGCGCAGCAGTGGAACCTGTCGCGCACTCGGCTCGACGAGTATTCGGCGCGGTCCCACGAGCTGGCCGCAGCCGCCCAGGATTCCGGTGCGTTCAAGGAGCAGATCGTGCCAGTGTTCACCGAGGACGCTGTCGTTACCGACGACGAGGGGGTTCGGCGCGGAACGACACCCGGCAAGCTTTCCGGGCTGAGGCCGGCGTTCACCGAGGACGGCGTGATCCACGCCGGAAACTCCTCCCAGATCTCCGACGGTGCGGCGGCCCTGCTGGTCATGACCGCCGAGAATGCGGTGACGCTCGGCGTGACGCCGCTCGTGCGCTACTACGCCGGCGCGATCACCGGTGCCGACCCCAGACTGATGTTGACTGGACCGATTCCGGCGACCGAGAAGGTCCTGCACAAGGCTGGCGTCCGATTGGGCGAGGTAGGTGTCTTCGAGGTCAACGAGGCGTTCGCCTCTGTCCCGCTGGCTTGGCTGGCCGACACCGGCGCCGATGAGAGCAAGCTCAACCCACTTGGCGGTGCGATCGCGCTGGGCCACCCACTCGGTGCGTCGGGTGCGGTGCTCATGACTCGGATGGTCCATCACATGCGCGACAACGGAATTCGTTACGGCCTGCAGACAATGTGCGAGGGCGGTGGCACAGCCAACGCCACTCTGGTCGAGCTGATCGGATAACAGGGGGCCTTCAGAGCTGGTCAGCGGTCAGTGATCGAGATGGCCTGGCGTGGGCACTGTCGCACGGATTCGTTGACCTGCTGCTCGTTTTCTGGCGTCACCTCGTCGGACAATATGTGCAGGTAGTCATGTTCATCGAGATCGAACACCTCGGGGATGATGCCCATGCAGACTCCGTTGCTTTCGCAGAGCCCAAAGTCGACCTCGATCTTCTGAGCCATGTCAATAACCTCGCTGGGGCGTGGTGGTTGCCGGCGACGCGCTACAAGCGCTGCAGCGCGAAAGTCCAGAACTGGGTGCCGGGGGGACCGTTGAAACAGCCCACGTCATAGTCCGAATTGATGGTTCCGAACAGCGAGACCGCATCCCAGGAGTAAGTATCGCGGGTCGGCAGGTTATAGCCGATGCAGCGCAGGCCGTCGGGGACGTCCACGGTGAACGAGTAGCGGCCGTCGACCAGGAAAGCCTTACTCACGTAGCCGGCATAGAAGTTCAGCCGCGGTATTCCAGAAACGTAGACGCAGTCCGGATCTTTCGGGACACACGTCGAGACGAACCACGCCCACGAAGCCTGGGTGTACCGGTTGGTGAGAACGTCGTAGTTTCCCAACCGCATGCCGGCAGGGGCGGGCGGTGCGAGCACCACTGCACTGACCATGAGTGCGGCCGCTGCGGTCGCGACCTTCGAGAGCTTCAGTGTCCTTCTCGACGTTCTTCTCGACGTCCTTCTCGACGTTCTTTCTGACGTTCTTCGCAACGGTCCCCCTGATATTTACACCGCTGTTCATCAAACCACTTGGGCCGTCCATCTCGGTCCGAATCGGCCGACTGTGCAGCGGGACTGGGCGCGCGCAGCGCATCGTGGCTGGTCGGTGGGTGGTCAGTGGCTGGTCGGTGGCTGGTCGGTGGCTTCCTCCGGTGGGGGATCGGCCGCGCCAGCGACGTCCGCCGAAGCTGCAACGCCCCGGGTACGTTGGCGAGATTTTCGGTCTCACCGATGGGGCTACAAGGTGCTGGAAACAGAGGTGAACAGCGTCGGGGCATCGCTGCCCGTCCAAACTAGCGGTGACCTGAATGC
>JAHZKD010000422.1 GCA_022600605.1 Actinomycetes bacterium | reverse complement strand
GGCCAGATCGCCGACAAGGTCGCCCCGCTGGACCCGCATGCCGGCGGTGAGCTCTTCGGCCGCGGTGTCGAGTTCGTGCAGGTAGTTCTGGCGTTGGTAGAAGTAGTCGCGCACCTCTTCGTGGGGCATCGTGATGGATCCGGACCCGGAGCTGAGGCCACTGGCCCCAGTGCTGGCCCCGGTGCCGATGTTGAACCGATCCTCGGTCGCGGCTGCAAGCTGGGTGGTGCTGAGCTGGTAGCGCCGATGCAGGTTGACCATGGCTCGGGCCAGCGTGGGATGTGCGCCGACGACGTCGGCGACCTCGGTTGGGTCCACGGCGACGCCCAGGTCGCGGTCCATAATCACCTCGCGCAGCTCGGCGATCAGCCGGGTGTCGTCCTGAGAGGCGAAGAATGTGGCATCCACCCCGAACACATCGGTGATGCGCAGCAGCACCGCGACGGTCAGAGGCCGGACGTCGTGCTCGATCTGGTTGAGGTAGCTGGGAGAAATCTCAAGCATTTGCGCCAACGCGGCCTGGCTGAATCCACGTTCGCTTCGCAGCTGTCGCACCCGGGGTCCGACGAATGTTTTGGCCACGAATGCCAGCGTAGCAACGTTGCAAATGTGTTCTTAGCATCATTCGCAGTCGGTGGTGGTGTGGCAGTATCGAGATCCGTGAGTACCACCGGTCAGGCCAGGGGCTTCCTGGCTGGCGTCGGCAAAGCCATGATGGAAGTGCCCGACCCCCACCCCGACGTGTTCGATGTCCAGTGGCCGCTACGGGTCGCCGACGTCGACCGCATGGGCAGGCTGAAGTTCGACGCCGCAACCCGCCACATCCAGGACGTCGGCTCAGATCAGCTCCGCGAGATGGGCTTCGAGGAAACCCACCCGTTGTGGATCGTGCGACGCACGATGATCGATCTGATCAGACCCATCGAGTTCAAGGACATGCTTCGGCTGAGGCGTTGGTGCTCGGGGACATCCAACCGCTGGTGTGAGATGCGGGTCCGCATCGATGGAATACGGACTGGAGGCCTCATCGAATCGGAGGCGTTCTGGATCAACATCAACCGGGAGACTCAAGGGCCCGCGCGCATTGCCGACGATTTCATGGAGGGTCTGCAACGCACCACAGAGGTCGACCGACTGAGGTGGAAGGCATACCTGAAGGCCGGTAGCCGCGAGGACGCCGTTGACATCCGCCCCTTCCCCGTCCGTGTCAGCGACATCGACATCTTCGACCATATGAACAACTCGGTCTACTGGAGCGTTGTCGAGGACTATCTGTCGGGGCGTCCCGACTTGATGGCCGGACCGCTGCGCGTGACGATCGAGCACGATCTCCCGGTGGCTCTCGGTGACAAGTTGGAGATCATCACCCACGTTTATCCGGCCGGATCGACGGATCGGTTCGGCGCAGACCTGGTCGACCGCAGTGTTACGACGCTCACATTCGCCGTCGGCGACGAAACCAAAGCCGTCGCCTCGCTGTTCGCCCGCTGAACCGTTCGGCCAAACAGTACAAGCGTACTGACCAGCGCTTTCGGTCACTAGCCAGTATCTCGTGAACCGCTCCGCTAGGGCATGCCTTTGCAATCTTTGCAAATACACCTGCTGAGTTGGCGGAAATTTGCAAATGAAACTGGTTGACCTGCGATTATGAGGTAGTGCATCCTCTAACTAGCACAGGTCGGGAAGACGTTGGAGCGTTAGCAAATGCGCAAGCCCCGCAAGGTTCCAGCGCCTTGGTCGACTGTCTTGAAACAACTGTCTTGAATTAACTGTCTTGAACTAACTACGAGGAGCGGCGCAATGTCCACCGTCGGCACACCGAAGAGCCCGGAACAGATCCAGCACGACTGGGATAACAACCCCCGCTGGAAGGGCGTCACGCGCACCTACACCCCCAATGACGTCGTCGCACTGCAGGGCCACGTGGTCGAGGAGAGCACGCTGGCCCGCCGCGGCTCCGAGGTGCTCTGGGAGCAGCTGCACGACATGGACTACGTCAACTCACTCGGTGCGCTGACCGGCAACCAGGCAGTGCAGCAGGTCCGCGCCGGCTTGAAGGCGATCTACCTGTCGGGCTGGCAGGTTGCCGGCGACGCAAACCTGAGCGGCCACACCTACCCAGACCAGAGCCTCTACCCGGCCAACTCGGTACCTCAGGTGGTGCGCCGCATCAACAACGCGCTGCTGCGCGCCGACCAGATCGCCAAGGTCGAGGGTGACCGCTCAGTCGAGAACTGGCTCGCCCCGATCGTCGCCGATGGTGAGGCGGGCTTCGGTGGCGCACTCAACGTCTATGAGCTGCAGAAGGCCATGATCACCGCCGGTGTCGCCGGTTCGCACTGGGAAGATCAGCTGGCCTCGGAGAAGAAATGCGGCCACCTCGGCGGCAAGGTGCTGATCCCGACGCAGCAGCACATCCGCACGCTGACCTCGGCTCGCCTGGCCGCCGACGTCGCCGACGTCCCGACCGTCGTGATCGCCCGCACCGACGCCGAGGCCGCCACGCTCATCACCTCCGATGTCGACGAGCGCGACCGGCCTTTCATCACCGGTGAGCGGACCAAGGAAGGCTTCTACCGGGTGCAGAACGGCCTGGAGCCCTGCATCGCACGTGCCAAGTCCTACGCGCCGTACTCCGACCTGATCTGGATGGAGACCGGCACCCCAGACCTCGAGCTGGCCAAGAAGTTCGCCGAGGGCGTCAAGAGCGCGTTCCCGGATCAGATGTTGGCCTACAACTGCTCACCGTCGTTTAACTGGAAACAACACCTGGACGACGCGACCATCGCGAAGTTCCAGAACGAGCTCGGCGCGATGGGCTTCAAGTTCCAGTTCATCACCCTTGCCGGTTTCCATGCCCTGAACTACTCGATGTTTGATCTCGCCCACGGCTACGCCCGCAACCAGATGAGCGCTTACGTAGAACTGCAGGAGCGCGAGTTCGCCGCCGAGGAGCGGGGTTATACCGCCACCAAGCACCAGCGTGAGGTTGGTGCCGGGTACTTCGATCGGATCGCCACCACCGTGGACCCGACGAGCTCGACCACTGCACTGGCAGGCTCGACCGAAGAGGGCCAGTTCCACTAAAGCGTGTCGACGCGCGCTCCGGAGTTGACAGCGCTGGCCTCGCTCAGAATTCTTGGGCGGGGCCAGTCGCCGTCGGGCCTCGGAGTCCGTGAAGTACAGCAGTCCGTGAAGTTCAGCAGGCTGTGAAGTACAGCAGGCGGTGAAGTTCAGCAGGCGGTGAAGTTCAGCGGGCCTCGATGTGCAGCAGGGCGTGCTGTACATCGAGGCGAAGAGAACGAGGAGACGTAATGAGCATCGAGCGGGTTGGCGTGGTCGGCGCCGGGCAGATGGGTGCAGGCATCGACGAGGTGTGCGCTAAGGCTGGTGCGCATGTTCTGGTCTACGAGCCGACGGAGAAGCTGACTGCCGCGGGCGAAGCCCGGATCGCCTCATCGCTGGATCGCGCGGCCGCCAAGGGCAAGCTCTCCGATGCCGAACGCGACGC
>JAHZKD010000421.1 GCA_022600605.1 Actinomycetes bacterium | reverse complement strand
CATCACCAACGACGACGTGGCCGACCCGCAGTTGCCCAGTGTGTCGATCGCCGATGCTGCCGGTGTTGAACGCGACAGCGGTACCTCCAATCTGGGCCTCACGGTGTCACTCTCAGAAGCCTCGACCGATGCAGTAACGGTGGGCTATGCCACCAGCGACGGCACCGCGACCGCCGGTAGTGACTACACCGCAGCCTCAGGCACCCTCACCTTCGACCCCGGAGTCACCACCCAACAGGTCAACATCGGCATCCTCGGCGACACCACCGTCGAGTCCAACGAAACATTCACCATCGCCCTGTCCAACGCCGCCGGGGCCACCATCAGCGACGCCACCGCCACAGCCACCATCACCAACGACGACACCGCCACCGATCCCGACCCTGATCCTGACCCGGGTACGGCCAGTGTGTCGTTCGTCAAGTCGAACGATTGGGGTTCGGGTTTCAATGGCGATGTGACTGTTGACAACACGCAGGGCGACAGTCCATTGGAGGGCTGGCAGGTCGAGTTCGACTTCGACGGCGACATCGCATCAATCTGGAACGCCAAAATCGTCTCGAACACCGACGGCCGTTACGTGGTTGAGGGTGTGGACTGGAACGCCGATATCGGGGCGGGGTCATCGACGTCGTTCGGTTTCACCGCAACCGCAGGCTCGGTGACTAACCTCGCGCTCAACGGCGCCTCGAACCCCGGCGATGAGGATCCGCAAACACCGGTTCTCTCGGTCGCGAACACCAGTGTTGCAGAAGGCAACAGCGGATCGACAGATCTCGTGTTCACTGTGAGCCTGTCCGCTGCCGCCGATGACCTCGTTACGGTCAACTACCGCACCGAGGACTTAACCGCCGCCGCCGGCAGCGACTACGAGGCCACCGAGGGCACGTTGAGCTTCGCCGCCGGTGAGACCGCCAAGCAGGTCCACGTCGCCGTCGTCGGAGACACTGTCTATGAGGGCAACGAGTCGCTGCTGCTGGTGCTGTCCGGAGTGACCGGCGCACAATTCGACGATTCCGCCCAGGCAGCGGGGCTGATCAGCAACGACGACGTTAACCCCAACGGCACCACTGACCCCGAATACCGGGTAGTCGGCTACTTCACCGAATGGGGCATCTACCAACGCGGATTCGATGTCGCCGACATCCCCGCCGACAAGCTGACCACGATCAACTACGCATTCGCCGACCTCAACGCCAACGGCGAAGTGGTGCTCTTCGACTCCTTCGCCGCAATCGAGAAGACCTACCCCGGCGACACCTGGGACCAACCCATCAAGGGCAACTTCAACCAACTCGCGAAGTTGAAGGAACAAAACCCTGACCTCGAGGTCCGGATTTCCATCGGCGGCTGGACGCTATCGGACCACTTCTCCGATGTCGCTTCTACCCAGCAGTCCCGGGAGAAGTTCGCCGAATCAGCGGTCGACTTCATCACCACCTACGGGTTCGACGGCATCGATCTGGACTGGGAATACCCAGTCTCCGGTGGTGAAGCCGGCAATGGCTACCGGCCCGACGACGGAGCCAACTACGTGCTGCTTGTCAAAGAGATCCGCGAGCAACTCGACCTGCTCGAACAAACCGACAGCATCGACGACAAAGAGTATCTACTCACCATCGCGGGCCCAGCCGGCTACGACAAGATCGAGAACTACGACCTAGCCGGGATGGCACCTTACCTCGACTGGTTCCAGGTCATGGCCTACGACTTCTACGGTGCCGGATGGTCAAACGAGACAGGCAATTTCGCAGGCCTCTACGGCAACCCCGATGCCGCTGACCCGCTCTTCAACACCGACCACGCCGTGAGTCTGTACCTGCAGCAGGTCGATCCGTCGAAGATCGTGTTGGGCGCCCCGCTCTACGGGCACAGCTGGAAAGGGGTACCCGACGGAGGCGACGGTGGCCTCAACGACGTAGGCACCGGGCCCGGGGTTGCTTCATACGGCGACGCCAACGGCAACATCTCCTACTGGGAGATTGTGAAGCTGCTCGAAGAGCGCCCGGATCTCTACGAGGTGTACTGGGATGACCAGTCCAAGGCGTCCTACATCTACGGCGCTGCCGACGGAACATTCATCAGCTACGAAAGCCCACAAGCGCTGCAATACAGACTGGACTACATCAAGGACCTGGGACTAGGCGGCATCATGTTCTGGGAGATCGATGACGACATCCGTGACTACGACGATCCCCGATCACTCATCGGGCTCGCCGCCAGCGAGTTGCTCGGAGAACAAGACCAAGCAGTCTGAGCGCGGAAGGCCGCTGCTGGGCATCAGCAGCGGCCGCGGTGACCGAAGCGACCGAGATAACTGCAGTGACCGCGATGACTGCGGTGACGGCTGAGGAACGGTGACCGCTGTCGGCTACTGAGGTCGACTACTGAGGAACGGTTGTCGCTGTCGACTACCGCCCTCAACTACTGAGGAACGGTGACCGCCGTCGCGCCCGGGCCGGTGCCGAACTGACCCGGCTGCCCGCCGTTAATCAGGTCGGTCAACGCAAGCACCGACGTGATCCGGCCGGATTCACGGCCGACGTCGTCAACAGTGCTGACAACACTGTGCAGGGCGGCATCTGACCTGGCCACTGCCACGGCGGAGGTTCCCGATGCCGATCCCTCGCGCCCGACAAGGACAGTGCCCGAACCGTGCGGAGCGAGGCCTTCCGCGAAACGGGCGACGGTGGCGCCCTGGTTTCCTGCGTCGTCGCCCAGAGCTCCCCCGGTCACGACCAGAGCGGTGTTGGATGCACCGGTAAGTTGAGCGTCGTAGGTGATGAAGCCGGTGTCCCGCAGCGCAGTCAGCACGGTGCCACGCTGGGCATCGTCGACCGGGGTTACTTTGACATCTCTGTTGATCAGCAGAGCGATCCCCAACAGATCACCGGCCTGTGCGCCCTGATCGATCGAGCCGGTGCTCAACTGTGCTCCAGCGGGCACTATCGGCGAATTGACCACCGACAGCAGTTTCTCCGATGAGTGCGCGTCGACGAACTCCTGGGTCAACCCAACGGTGCCCGTCACCCTTCCTCCGGCCAGTTCCACCACCCGGGTCAGTGCGTCGATGTCGCCGTCTACCGCGTCAGGGGTACGGAACAGAATCACCGACTTCTCGGCGAGGCTGGCGCGCAGAATGCGCGGGGCCATTTGTGCATCGAAATCGCCTGCAGCGGAAAGTTGTTCGTTGAGTGCGTTCTTGTCATCGGTCAGTGAGTCGATCTTTGTCTGCATTTCGTGTTTGTCGTCGCGCAGACCGGACATCACAGTTTCGGAGAGCAGCCCCGAACCCAGGGCGACGCCAATGGCCAGGGCCAGGAAGACCGCCGCGAGCGAGATGGCATGCGAGCGCAACGAGATCACGACATCACCTCTTAGGAGACCAGGCCCCGGATCCAGACTGTGAGCTGGTTCCAGTACTCGGTGACCCACTCCATCACCGCAGCATCAGCGCGCGACACCCAAAGTGCAGCGATCACCGCGATCAGCATGGCCAGGACCAACAGCGCGATTGCGCTCCCAGACACCCGGCTGCGATACAGCGTGGCAACGGCTTTCGCGTCGACGAGCTTCTCCCCGACTTTCAGGCGAGTCAGAAACGTCGACGGGTTGCTGCGCTGCCGCGTGCGGTCGAAGAATTCCTCGATGCTCGCGCTGTGGCCCACGGCGACGATGAGCGACGCGCCATGGTGGTCGCACAGCAGCAACGCCAGATCAGCCCCTGACCCGGCGGCCGGGAACGTCATCGCGCCCACGCCGAGGTCCTGAATGCGCTCGAGTCCGGCGGCGTGCCCATCGGCGTCTGCGGGGAGCACGACCTGAGCTCCGCAGCGCAGCACTTCGGCGCTGATCTTATCTGGGTCGCCGACGATCAACTCCGGACGGTAACCGGCCTCGCGCAGGATATCGGCACCGATGCCCACCCCCACCAGGACCGGTTGGTACTCCTTGATGAAGGGCTTGAGCGCCTTGAGATCTGCAGCGGCGTGCGGCTCTTCGGCCACGACGACTACATGACGGCGGTTCATATCGACGTCGATATCGGGGATCCCGATTCCGTCGATCAGCAGCGGGCTCTCGCTACGGATGAACTCAATGGTGTTACCGGCGAACGCTTCCAGATGTGCGACGAGGCCGCCCTTGGCTTCCTGCATCAACTCGTGGATCTCGGCGTCGGTGCGTTCGGTGCCCAGAATCAGCCGACGGTCCCCGGAGTACACGCCACCGTCATTGATCCGGACGCGGGCGCCGTCCTTGACCTTCTTGAAGACCTCGGGGCCGGTCTCATCGACCAGCACGATGCCGTTGGCGACCAGCACCTCGGGTCCGAGGTTGGGGTAACGCCCCGAGATCGACGAAGAGGCGTTCACGACCCCTGCCACGTTGGCCTCGACGAGTGCGTCGGCGGAGATCCGGTCAAGATCCTGCGCGTCGAGGACGACGATGTCACCGGGCGTGATGCGCCGCAGCAGCCGATCGATATCGCGGTCAACCCGGGCAGTGCCGATGACACCGGGCCGTGGGCTGGCATTACGGGACAGCAGCGCTGACATCTTCATGGGCCGATTCTGACCAGGATGGACAGCCAAGCGTCGGAGGCGCGCCGTAACGCCAGCCT
>JAHZKD010000420.1 GCA_022600605.1 Actinomycetes bacterium | reverse complement strand
CGTCGCGCCGCCACTCAACACCGTGCTAAATCCGACCGGCTGTACCAAGTCCAAATATTTGTGCAACGTGGGTCGGCGCATATCGCCGTCAACGAGCACCACATTATGCTCGGCTTCCGCCAACGCCAGCGCAGTGTTTATCGCCGTAGTGGATTTACCCTCGCTCGGGAGCGAACTCGTGAAGATAATTACACGCGGCGGGTTGTCAACTGCGAGGAATTGCAGGTTGGTCCGAAGTTTGCGGAATGCTTCGGCGACCGCAGAATTGTCTTGATCGAAGGATATCGCCGGCTGCTTGCGGAGCTCTTTGTCCAGCGGTACCGAACCAACCACTCCAACACCCGTAATTTCCTCAAGAGTCTCAGGTTTCTTGACGGTGTTGTCCAGTGCGTCCCGGAGAACCGCAAGACCGATTCCCAGCGCCAATCCCAGTAGAATACCGATACCAATATTGCGCGTAGTTTTCGGTACCACAGGATGGGCAGGAATAGACGCGCGCTGCTCGACGACAACGCGAGCATCGGGCCTCGCGCCATCCTCCGGAGTTTCCAATTCACGTATCATGTTAACGAATTCGGCGGACAGCGTATCAGCGATATCTCGCGCTCTTACCGCCGATTCATCGAGAACGTCTACACTGATCAGGACGGTATCGAGCTTCGCGCTAGCCTTGACGTTCCCCTGTAGCGTCGCGGCGTCCATATCGAGACCGAGTTTGTCAATGGTGCGCTGAGCCAGTGTCTGACCCATGAGCAACTCCGTGTATGAAATAACGCGCTCCTGGGAGAAACGATTGCCCTGGTATGCGTCAGAGAGGGATGAGCCGTTCGTGGTGGAGACGAAGAGTCTGGTCGAGGCCTGATAAAGGGGAGTCGTGAGCAGTGAGACACCAACGGCCCCCAGAACCACGACCAACGTCGTCACGCATAACGTGATCCACCGAGAGCGCAACAGCCTTACAAAATCCTGCAGATTCAACGCTGCCCCTCAAATCCTGATTGCTTTAGCCTTCTAACTCCGTCAGCCCGTGTCGCATGCCATCGCGCTAGACACAATCCCGGAGCATCGCCGAAGCTCAAGGGATGCCCACGAGCAGACTTACGGTGGCCGTTAATCATGGGCTTCTCTGGACTACTCCGAGCATTCAGGCACCGATACGACGGGAGTGATGTTGTCCACCAATGGCTGAATCGGAACACGCGGCGCACCGGGAGACGTCGGCTCCGACAGGCGGAAGCTCAGCTCGCCGGATTCTCCCGGCGGGATGGCAACCTGCACCTCATATACGGGGCGACCGCGTTCGGTGCTTTCGAAGAACGCCCCTCGTTCACCATTGGAGAGCAAGCTCACCACTTCGGAACCTTTGGTCGCGAGAAGCCGCACCGAGGACACCATGGTGCCTTTCGGGAATGTAAGCGGAAGCTCCGGGTCCAAGCCTAAAGTACCCGCAACGTAATCGGGTAACGTCGGTATTACCGAATCAGGCACAGTGTTTGTCAAACGTACTGTGACAGTCGACATTCTCCTGCCTCGCTCACAACCATCGGCAACGTACTCGATTTCACGTTTCAAGTAATAGTCCATCTTGTTTCCGGCAAGATTATTGATGACGATCTCGGCATACGGTGCGGAATCATCCGGAACCACATGCGCGAGCGGAGTCGTTTCGAGAAGCGCTTGCTCCTCTGGCGATGAACTCCACACGGCAATTCGTCGCTCACTGACGGCTTTGCCAAGCGCGTCGAGCAGTTTCCGCGGTGAGTCAGTCCCGACCGCCATCTTTTCGACCACCGCGTTGGAGATTTCCTGAAGGTAATTCTTACGGGCCATTATATCCGTCGGGAAACGGATATACGCAAGCGACTCTGTCAATTCAACAACGTTTTCCTTCGTCACCAGCTCACCGTCGGGCAACATCACCGACCCCACCGCACCGAGGATGTAGCTCAGTGCGATGGGGTCGATGGCGACTACTCCGTCGACGCTAACTCCCGTTTCCTGCGCCCACATGGACTTCCAAATCTGCGCGGCGTACGGAAAGTGCGAGCTGATATTGCTGTTGACGTATCTGGTCGTTGCATTGGCGTTTCCGTACTGCTGATCGAATTGCGGGCCGAGATCGATGGGAGCGTACGGGCCCGAGAGTTCGATGTTCGCTCCCAAGGTATCCACTGTCGCGGTCCCGTCGTCGAACCGAAGAATCCCAAAGCCGCCAAGTAGGCCCCCGGTACCGCGGGCTTCCGCATTGGTCTGGAAGCCCATGAAATATGTGCGTGGCCCCTGTAAACCCATCATCGACGGTGCTATTCGCGCGGCCAGAGCCGTGTTCTCGAGTAGCGCTGCAACGTCAGAGGTCTGGTTGAGTAGCTCCGTCCGTGCGTCGCTCAGCATGGAGAAATAGCTTGGCTCTGATATCGCGCTGGCTTCGGCATCAAGCCGAGCCGCATGCGCCGCTATCTTGCTCAGCTTAGGTTCCTCCGCAGCAAGCAGCTGCACGTCCACACGGTTGCCTTGCAGTAGCCGGTCCGGCGATAACGATCCGCCGACGTTCGCCGAAGGCTGAAGAACGTCGGTTGCCAGTCCGTAGACCACATCTGTTATCTGTTGAGCAGTCTTGAAGGGGCTGCCAAGCCAGGGCACAATCGAGGCCATGTTCCATGGCAGCGAATGAGTTGCATCCCGGGCCACCTTTGCTTGGGAATGTGCGTCATCTGCGAAGCGCGCGGCATCAGAAGTATTCCCCCGCAATAGCGCATCCTTCGCCTGCTGTGCGCTCACCCGTGCCTTCTCAAGATTCGATTTCGCCTCCAACGCTCCAATGGCCAGCCAACATCCAAACACAACGGCGAGGAGAAGCAGAACCGCAGTGACAACTACACCGCGGCGACGCAGAAATCGTTGCCATCCTCTTGATTGCTGTTCGCCTTCAATAGCTTTTGGATGGTCGTCGCCGTCAGGACCGCCCGTCACCAGACGTCGAAGAGATATTGGCACGCAACAGCTTTCCTGTAGTCACCATCAAGGCAGTAGGCGCGGAATTTGCCCAGCACTCTCACCACAACCACTAAACTACGACTAGAACATGCTGCGATAGTTTGCAGCGATCTAGCCGTAGTCCAATGGCGTTAGTGAAAACTATCCGGAGCAACCCTTGGTGAGTCCAACCGTCAGAGTGCTGTACGAATCAATTTTCGCAGTCGCCCCGAGGATGCATGCGTTAATACCATTGGGGATGATCGAATCCCACCATGCGTAGGCCGCAGTCTGAATTGCCTCCGGGAATAGCGGAATGATGTTGTAGGTGAACACGGCGATGTTCTCAGGTGCCGGGTCCGGGATATCGCCAAACCAGATCAGGTCATTTTGGAAGGGGCCG
>JAHZKD010000419.1 GCA_022600605.1 Actinomycetes bacterium | reverse complement strand
TCTACAAGTCCGCAGTCAACCGAGTGGGCGGACAGGAACCGGACAACACAAACCAACGATAGAGTGCTGTAACAATGTCCGTGCAGGTCAAGCAGGGTGGCCAGGGACGGGATCGAACCGTCGACCTTCCGCTTTTCAGGCGGACGAGATAGCCACTGACCTGCGGTTTATCTGCTTCTGTGCGTCATATGCGCCACATTGAGCAGGGCTGACGTACTGAGCCTGTCCGGCGAACGGACATTAACCGGACACGGTGCTTGCACTCCCGACCAGGGATTTCCGTAGTGCCGCGTGCTTCGTGGCCAGCTTCGGCGACCCCGGGGAGCAGGCACCCCGATGCCCAGCATCGCATCATCAGCCACCGGACCGAAACCCCAGACCGACGGCTCGACATTCGCATCTGAGGACCCGCCATTCCGGCACGGTTCTGCCGGGGCCTCGGTTGATGGGAGGTCGCGAGCGCCCGAGGCCGCCAGGCCGCAGGGCGCGAGAGCGACAGTGGTCGGCCGGACGGCAACCGAGGCACCCGGCCTCTCCCCTGCCATGGACGGCGGGCTTGTTATATGTGCCGAAAATGTCCGCGAGTCGGTTGACGACGGGATCGCGACGGGCGCGCTGCGGGCGATCGACGCATTGGGGCTGCGGTTCCCGACTCCCGAGATGGTCACCGCGGCCGCGGCCCTGTTCGAACCGGCAGCACCGTGGGCCTCTGGCCCTGGGCGTCGCGGTGTCGAATCTGAATCCGGACGGTTTCGCATTTCCATCGGTCCCGGTGTCGTGCGGCTCGGATGGACCAATCCCGTCCGAACGGAGAAAACAGCAGAACGGGCGGTCGGACACCACCAACGTGACGTTGAGGACGCGAAGTATCACGTTAGAAGCGACCTCGAACGCGATGCAGGGCAAATTGATCAGGCCGTCGGGTCTTTGACCCGACGGAGTCCTACAGGAAACGACCAATGCGCAACTGGCGGTGTCATCACCGAATGGTCCCGAAAGTCACGGTCGGCGATGTGCCGCACTTTCGCGGAACTCGACTACAGCCCACTGGTGGAGTCTGGCCGAGTCCCGGCGATGGTCACGCTCACCTACCCCGGAGACTGGGAGGTCGTCGCCCCGGACGGAGCCAGCGTAAAACGACACATGGTGTTGTGGCGCAAACGCTTTCAACGTGAGTACGGCGAACCGGCCCGCTATATTTGGAAGCTGGAGTTTCAGCGGCGCGGCGCACCGCACATTCACCTCTGGATGGCGCCGCCCATGTCGCCGGGCCGCTCGGGTCGGGGCTTCGCTCAGTGGTTGTCCGAGGCGTGGGCTCAGGTTGTCGACCATCCTGAGGCCGAGCAGAAGTCGCGGCATCTACTCGCCGGCACCGCCATCGATGTACGCAACGGGCTGAGAGCCTGTGACCCTAAGCGGTTGGCCATCTATTTCACTAAGCATTCATCACCAACTCTTCACGGCGACAAGGAATACCAACACATCGTGCCCCAACTGTGGCGACAGCCTGGACGAGGTCCGGGCCGGTTCTGGGGCGTATACGGGCTCAAGAAGGCCATCGACGTTGTGGAGGTCGCTCAGGACGCGTACCTGGCTGCTCGCCGGATCGTGCGGCGCTGGTCACGCAGCCAAGCGGTGTACGGCGATTCATCCAGCCGCTTCCCCACCGCCCTAGTGCCGCGAACGGCTGTACTTCTGGTCCCTCGCGTCGACAGTGACATCGGCGTCGTGAAGCATCGGCGGGTGCGACGACGGCGACGCCTATGCGGCCGGGGCGGGTTGGCCGGCGGTTATGCGCTTGTGAATGACGGTCCAGCGTTCGCCGTCCAGCTCGCGCGCGCGATCGCGTAGGCGCCACGTGTCAGCCGCTGCAATGCACTACTTTCGGCGGAAGAATGTCCGTACGCCGTCTTTCAGTTCGGCGGTCTTGGACTTCGCTGCATCGGTCAGATCGGTTGCTCTGACTTTGGCCGCGTCGGCCAGATCTGCGGCCTTGCCCTTGGCTACGGTCGCGCTCTCCGTTCCAGTTGCCAGCGCTTTGTTCACCACCTCGCCCGCGGCCTGTCTCCATCGCTTCACGTCGCTGGTCGCGTGACCCGACTCGATGCCGAGACGGTTTCGAAAGGCCACCACACCTGTGGCGATCTCATTGCTCGACCGGACGGCTGCCGGCGCGTCACGCGGGTTGAGTAGCACTCTGGAGTTCGCGTTGCGGATGGTCTCGTTCATCTGGGTCAGCAACCGGGCGGTGCTGTTGGTGATGAGGTCCAGCCGCTTCTGGCGGGCGCTTGTCAGGCCCAGCCGGTGGCTGTCGAGGTCCTCGGGAGCGGAGGCGAGCACTCGATCGAGCTCCAGCATGGCCACCCCGTCCTGGAGTTGTAAGCAGCGCGCTATCAGCGCTAGCCACTCTCGCACCTTGGGCTGGGCATCCTTGGTGGCCTTGGCGATCTTGCCCAGGTCGGCTTTCTTCTCCATATTCTCGGCGATGGCCTCAAGTTGGCGTATGGCGTACGCCTGTGTCTGTGCGAGCACCAAGGAACTCGACTGAATCTTCGACCAGGTGATATCCGACACCCGCCCGACCTGGTCGCGGACTGTGAGCGCCTCCTCGACAACCAGGTCGACGCCAATCATGTCGGCGAAGACCGCATCCTTCTGGGCGCGCAGGATGTCATCGACCTTCTCGTTAATCTCCTGGAGGTACTCGACGATCTGGTCCATTTGCTGCTGCATCGCTTGCTGCTGCATCATCGTCGACAGTGCGGACAACGCCATGGGGCCGCTGAGCAGCGCCGTTGGGCCTTGAGCGATCTGAAGCCACTGTTTGACCTCACCAGGCTTCCCGATCATCGCGTGACTGACACCGGGAGTCTTCGTCGCCATCAGCCCGTATTGCTTGACGCCGTGCGCCGACTCGGCGGTCAGCTTGACCCAGCGTCCCGAGTTCGCGACCACCTCCGAGCCGCCTCGCAGCGCCGTACCACTGGTCCCGGCGAACGCCGAAAGACGTCGGACATCCAGCACCTTCGATGGCGCCCTGCTGAGACCTTGGTCGAGGAGGAAGCGATCAACATCGGCTGAATCACCGATCACGGCCAAACCGTCGCCGTCGGTGACCAGTTCGATCTCGTTACCCATCTTTTCTCCGTTGAATAGAAGGCCATCGACCGGCCTCTCGGTTCGCCTCGCCACCAGACGCTACCGGTGGGGACTGACGCTTGGAACGATTGCGCTGGTCGCCGGCATCACGACTAGCTGCTGAACGAGGCCACGAAAAGGTGGGCGCTCTTCAATGGCGAGGGGTTACTGGCACTGCCGCGCATCACCCAGCGCCTACTGGCTTTTCGTAATTTTCGTAACTGCGCTAGACTAGGTCTGATTCCCGAACGATGAGATGAAAGGAGCAAGACCCATGAGCAGTGCCTCCGCGGAGATTGTTAACCCGGTTCCGGCCGATGCCGATGGGCTTGCCAATGTCCTCAGCTTCATCGAGGCGCACGAGGTCCGCCACGGGACCTCTCCTGAGCCTGCCTTCTTCCTGTCCGGCGCGGGCGAACACGATCGTGTCGAACTGACCGAGCAGCTTTATGAGGTCCTCAAGCGTGTCGCCCACGCACTCAGCCACGGCCAGTCGATCAGCATCCTGACCCGCGACCAGGAAATCTCCACCCAGCAGGCCGCCGA
>JAHZKD010000418.1 GCA_022600605.1 Actinomycetes bacterium | reverse complement strand
GAATAGGTACCCGTCCGGGTGAAGTATCGAACAGAAACCGGGTTGATTTCGGTGCGTCGCCCCCGCAGCCTGAGGGCGTTCGAATAGCTGCCGGCGATCGCGAGCGCCACCGGAGTCGGAACCACGGTGAGTTTGCCCTTACCCACCATGCGGCTGTAGTGACCGAAGAACTCCTTACAAGGGACGCCGACGCCGCCACTGATGGTGAATACGTGCCCGGCCCCGGCGGGATTGTCGGCTGCCAACACGATGCCGTCCACCAGATCGTCGACGTACACCGGGCTGAAGATTCCCTTACCCATTGCCGGCAAGAGGAATTGATTTCTCTTTATCGACTCGACCGGAATGATCGTCCAGGGTCGCGAGCCCGGTCCGTACACGTCGCCGGGCCGCACTATCGTCGCCGCCAACTCGCCTGCCGCGTGTGCCTGCAGAACCACCTGCTCGCAGGCGATCTTGGTGTCCACGTAGGGATTGCCGTCGGGCCGAACGGGATATTCCTCAGTCACGTCGTTGGGGAATCCGACATCGGAGAACGCGCGAACCGAGGACAGATGCAGGAACCGGCTGGCATTCCCCCGGACCGCGGCATCTAGCGCATTACGGGCACCGACGACGCTGACCCGCCACTGCTCGTCCATCCCGATCATGTTGGAAACGATTGCGGCAGTGTGAATGACGAGATCGGCGCCAGCCGCGTGGTCCTGCCAGTCACCTGGCTCGGCGATATCGCCCGCGACGACGCCGGCGTCGCGATCGGCTTGGAGGTCAACGCCGATGACGGTGTCGCCGAGTGCCCGCAGCCGCTTAGCTAAGACGCGACCAATGAAACCACTGGCACCGGTGATGAAGACCTTCCGGCCGGCCGGCGATGGCGCCGGACCGCCGCCCGCTGCGCTACGGGTCATCAAGAGTCCTTGCCCGCGAAGGTGACGGTGCCACCGGTGAGGTAGTTGACCGGACCCAGGTTCTGCTCTGCGGCCAGCCCTCCGACAACGGCCGTGAGCAGCGCGGCGTCCTGGATGGAGTGGAACGTGCCGTCATCGTTGAAATTGATGTTGGCGCCTTTGACCCGGAAGAAGACGACGGTGTCTTCGGTGTTCGACTCGGGGCAGTACAGCGTGTGCACCGATGCCGCGGGCTCGAACAGGTAGGAACCGGCGGTCTGCACCTGATCGGGATACTCGACGTAATGCCAACTGCCACTGATCGTCCAGGCGTCCACTTCGCCGGTGTGGTAATGCAGCGGGATCCGCGCACCTGCTTCGAAGGTGGCCAGCACCACCCACACGCCGTTCTCGATGTCGAGGCGCAGCGGCTTGAAATGCGCACCGCCGCCCGCCATGTCCTTGATCAGTGGGATGTCCTGCTCGTTGACCGTTAACAATTCAGTTTGCGGCAGCGCCACCAGGGGCAGCGCCGCTCCGGTGGACGTGCTCGCAGGGGCGGGCGCAATCGGTGAGGTCGTTGAGGACATCGTTGGCTTCCTTTCACCAGGGGCTGTGTGTGATAACCACAATGCCCGATCCGCCTCGGGCCTTCGTAACTGACTATTCTGTTTTCATCTGATGAATCACGTGCTGTAATTCATTGCCTGGCCTGTGTTCTTGCCCCTGCCCAGAAAATCGTTGACGGACAACGGTTTCAGGCCCTGGGAAGCTCACCTGCCACGCAAGCACGGTCGGCGCGCTGAGCTACGTGCAGTTCGACGACGGTCCAACTAGCCCTCGTCGTTGCAACCCGGGCTAGGTTCCTCCAGATGCCCGTCCACTGCTGGTGCCGGCTCCAGCGCCACGCTTCGTGATCGGCGGCCGCGGGTTCCGTTCGTGGGTGGGCCCTTGGCAGGCATGAGGTGCACTACTCGCCCGACAACCCGGCGAAGCCCAGGAGCTCCCTCGATCCGGAAAAAGTCGCCGATCCGTCCGGCGCCGAACCGCATTGGTGCACCGATGAACTCGCCTAGCACCACCCCGCTACCCAGAGCCAGCGCCGTCGCCGCCGCCAGCAGCAGCTGCTCCTGAGCGGCATCGAAATTCTCCTCCACGGCGAAGTAGAACACCGCCCGGAATATCGCAATACCCGGCATCATCGGCATGATGCCGGCGGTCGCCGTTACCAGGGCCGGCGCCTGTCGGCGGATCGAGGTGAGGGTGGCGAAGAAACCCACACCGATCGCAGCAATCGCGGCGGCGACTACATAGTCGAATCCGGCGATGCCCAGACCGATCAACACCAGCTCGGCAAGTCCGGCCGCAACTCCGGCGGTGGCCACCGAACGCATCCGCGCGTAACTCGCCACCGTCAGACATGAACCCGCCAGCGCCGCACCGCACACCGCCACGATGATTTGCAGCGGCCGATTTGGGGTCACAAACGTTTCGGTCGCCTCGACGTACAGCTCGATCGTGATGCCAGCAAGGGCGGCGACCTGAAGCCCGGCAAGGATCCCGACAACGATCCCTGAAGTGAGAAACAGTGCTTCGCCAAGGCGGGCAACTGCGGGCAGCATGTGGCCGGTGACCGCGTCCTGGACTGCACCGACCAGGGTCATTCCCGACAGCAGCATCATGATTCCGGCGACTACCACCGCAGTCGGACCCTGACCGGCGTACAGATAGGCCGCCACCGCCACGAGGGTCGCGATCGCTGCTCCGGTCACATGCTGGAAAAATAGCGGGGTCCCGATCCGGTGCAGCAGCCGACGTGTCAGGTCGATCACCGCTGCTGTGACGGCGACCAGGGCACAGGCTAGCCAGCTGGCACTGAGCAGCATCGCGATGCCAAGAGCAAAGCCCGCCCACCCCAGCGTCACCAGCCATCGTGGGTAGGGGTGTTGGCGCTGGGTCAACTCGTCCATAGCGTCATGAGCCTGGTCGACCGTGACACCACCGGAGGTGATCCGCTGAATGAGCCCGTCCAGCTCGGCCAGCCGGCTGTAGTCGGTGGACCTAGTCCGCACCGATCGCACGAGGGTGATCGGCGAACTGTCCGCGTCGGGCAGCGCCGACACAATGATGGTCGTGACAGTGATATCGACAACGCAATCGGTGAGTTGGTAGGCCTGAGCCACGTCCTCAACGGTCGCAACGATGTCCGCAGTGCCCGAACCGCATGACAACATCACCTCGGCGAGCCGGGTGGCGAGATCAAGAACCTTCCGCGTATGTAGGTCGCCCATTCCCCCGGAAGGCCAGCTCCGCTGGCCGGCAACGGGCGCCGGATCGCGCCGCCCACGTAGCGCCACCCGTAGGCCACGACGGAACCGGGCCCCACCACTCGATCGGTCATGCGCCATCGCCACGCAGAATACTGCGGACCACGAGCCGGCGCACTAGCACGAAGCGGCGATTGGCCCTGGACTTGGGTCTCGATTGGGCGTCGGCGTGAGGTGTCCGTATCGGACCAATCGTGCCGTTTTGGGGCGCTGTTGACTGGTGGGATCGCTAGTGCCCGCATACATTCCATCACCGAATCCGACGCAGCTCGCCAGCCTTCCCATGAAGCAGACGTGACCACGGTAATCTCGGCCAAATATGTTTAGCGCTCATAATGCATCGACGATTGACCGGCAGGCCGCCGGGGCACAGCCGAGCGCGCTCGAACGCTGGGAGACTCGCACCGAATGGCCGCTGGCTGCCGTCGCGCTGATTTTTCTCGGCATCTATTCGGTGCAGGTGCTCCTTGTGCCGCCTGCCGAGGTGCACCGGCTGCTCAGTGTGATCAACACCGTCCTCTACATGACGTTCGTTGTCGACTACATCGTGCGGCTGACGCTGGCCGACCGGCGGTCGCGCTGGTTCTTCGGGCATCTGTTCGACCTTGCGATCGTCGTACTCCCATTCTTGCGGCCATTGCGGCTCCTGCGGCTCGTTATGGTGTTCAAGGTGGCCCAGGGCGCCGCGGGCAACATGATCCGGGGTCGCGTTATCGCCTACGCGGCGTGCAGCTCAATCCTGCTGATCTATATCTCGTCACTGGCGGTGCTCAGCGCCGAACGCCACCAACCCGGGGCGAACATCACGTCCTTCGGCAAGTCGCTGTGGTGGGCGGTCACCACCGTCACGACCGTGGGCTATGGCGACGAAGTACCGGTCACTGTCACCGGCCGGGTGGCCGCCGCCTTCCTGATGGTTGGGGGAATCAGCCTCCTTGGCGTGATCACCGCCACCCTGGCGTCATGGATTATCCAGCGCGTCGCCGAGGCGAGTAGCGAAAACCAAGCTGCCACGAAGGCGCAGATCGATGTGCTCCGCGCCGAGCTTCGTCGGTTGACCGAAGCACTCGAATCAGACCGAGGTATCCGCCTCAGCGAGAGCACCCAGGTGCCGTCCAGCGCAGATCGAGTGCACCTGGACTAGCCGTCGACAACCTCACCAGGAGTGAACGGCGAATGGTCGTCGGTCACAAACAGTTGTCGCGCAAGGGATTCAAAGTCTCGGATTCCGCCCTTTCCTGAGGCAGACTCCCAGCAACGCACTTGCCGATCCCGGGGTGGTCAATCGGGCCCGTGCAGGACACGCTGCTTTGCCGCGGAAAACTCCTCGTCACTCAGGGCGCCGCTCTCGTGCAGGGCGGCCAGTCGTTCGAGCTTGGCCACCTGGCTGCTCTCACCCGACGCAGCCGCCGGAGCCGGGGGCGCGGACCCGGAGCCGTACCCTCCCACGACACCGTCACCATCGAGGTCCCGCCCCAGCGCCTGCTCCGCCGACTTGATGGTGTTCGGGTCGGCGGCCCCGTCGCCCGAAACCTCCACCGTCGCCCCGGGGAACATACCGCGCAGTTGGCTCACGATCCCCTCTGCCTCAGGTGGCACACCGGCAATCGGGCGGCCCCCGCCGGCCACCGGCGGAGCACCACGCATCTGGGCGGCAATGGCCTCGGCCTGAGTGCGGGCAACATCGCCGTGATCAGGCACCTCGCCCCACAAGATGTTGATGCGGTCGGTCCGCTTCGGATCCACCTCGACCGGCAGCTGCATGCCCGGGTACGGAAAGTGCTTTGCCCTGGCGAAGCATGAGTGCTCGAGTGAGTAGGGCGCGATCCCCTCGGCCCTGACCACCAGGTTCAGGGTGCAGCGCTGAACCGAGGTGTGGTCGCTGAGGCCGGTGGTCCCCACCACTTGAGCCTGGCCCCGAACTGCGTTCTTGATCCGCTTCTTGAACAGTCCCATCGGACGCCTCCCTTCGGTGCCAAACCGTAGCTACTACATTAGGCGACGTGGGCGCTGAAGTAGTTCTTGGAGATCTGCGCCCATAGTCCAAGCAAGCCGTGGCGCTCGAGAAGATCGACACGCTTGACAATCTCTTGGCCGGAGGCCTGGAGCGGCGACAAGCCGATCAACCAAGGAGTGTCTATGGCCGCGAAGATCGCCTCTGTTGATGCCATGGAGATCCTCGACTCGCGAGGCAACCCGACCGTCCGCGCCTATGTCGCACTCGACAACGGGATCAGCACGCAGGCATCCGTGCCATCGGGTGCGTCAACTGGCGAGCACGAGGCCGTCGAGCTGCGTGACGGCGACAAGAAGCGCTACGACGGCAAGGGTGTGCTCGACGCGGTCAAGAACATCCGCAAGAAAATCGGCCCGAAAGTGATCGGCATGGCAGCCAACGAGCAAGCCAAGCTCGATCTCGCCATGATCGACATCGACGGCACCAAGAACAAGGCCAAGCTCGGCGCGAACGCGATCCTAGGTGTCTCGATGGCGGTGGCACGTGCGGCCTCGATCGACGCCGGGGTACCCCTGTATGAATACCTGGGCGGTCCGGGCGCGCGTCGCATCCCGGTGCCCTGCATGAACGTCATCAACGGCGGGGCGCACGCCGACAACAGCGTCGACTTCCAGGAGTACATGATCTGCGCGATCGGCGCCGACACCTACCGGGAGGGGTTGCGCTCGAACGCGGAGACGTTCCACACGCTGGGCAAGATCCTCAAGGGCCGCAACCTCGCAACCTCCGTCGGTGACGAGGGTGGCTACGCCCCGGACCTCGGCAGCGACGAGGAGGCACTTCAGCTGCTCGTTCAGGCGATCACCCAGGCAGGCTACGAACCGGGCAAGGACATCGGCATCGCGATCGACTCCGCGTCATCGGGGTTCTCCACCGACGAAGAAGGCATCTACGACCTCAAGTGGTCCGGCCAGGGCCGCAAGACGCGGGCTGAAGTCATCGACATGATGGAAGGTCTTGTCAATGAGTATCCGATCGTGCTCTGGGAGGACCCCCTCGACGAGAACGATTGGGAAGGTTTTGTCGAGTTCACCGCACGCCTCGGCGACAAGGTCGAGATCGTCGGCGACGACATCTTCGTGACCAACGTCGAGTTCATCGAACGCGGCATCAAGGAAAAGGCCGCCAACGCCTCCCTCATCAAGCTCAACCAGATTGGCACCGTCACTGAGACGATCGACGCCGTGCACATGTGTCAGGCTGCAGGCTGGCGCTACTTCCTCTCACACCGTTCGGGCGAGACCTCGGACGCCTTCCTCGCCGACTTCGCCGTCGCCATGCACGGTGGGCAGCTCAAAACGGGTTCCTGCTCCCGCAGCGAGCGCCTCGTCAAGTACAACCGCCTCCTTGAGATCGAGCGAGAGCTCGGCGACGCTGCTGTCTACCATTGGTGAATCTCCGAACCGTCAATTGCGTTCTCCGCACGAGGCCTCTCCGAGACTCCGACGCTGACCTCGACTAGTTGGCAGCTTCTTTCGCAACAGTCCTGCTCGCTGCCGCGGCGGGTATCTGAGCCCGGTAACCGCACCCGCCGAGGACAGCGGGAGAGGAGGCTGAATGGTTCGCGACAAGAGATATGGAGGCGAATTCAGCCGATCAGCGCAACATAATAAATTTTGAAGGGAGAGCCCGTTCTTCGCTTGTCTACTCTGATGATTGCCCGGGGGGCACCTGGAGCCAGCCAGTATAGGTTAGATACAAACCGACCAGCGCGAAAACGATGGCTAGCGATACCCACACTGCGGGCGCACCGATCATGTTGTTGGCCATTGAGATAAAAGCCGACGGGAAGGCCAGGAGAAGCACTCCGCGAAGCACGACAAGCCAGCCCAATAGGGACACAATGACCGCCGCTGCGCCTCGCCAGTACTGGTGAACAGTGACCATGGTCAGTCCGAGTGCCAGAGCCGAGGCACCGATCACCCAACCCCACAGTGAATTCGCCTCAAACTGCACAAATAGCGCCCGAATGTCTGAGGAGCGAGCGACGGCTGTCACGCAGACAATGACAAGGAAAGGACCGATCACCCGTGAGAACGTGCGTGTCCTGGCTTGCGCTTGTTCTGACACGTTCACCATCTCCTTTTGGGCCGCCGGACATGGGAAACTCCCACCCAATCAATCTATCTTTTCCAGCAGCGCTGGGGCAGGGGACGAAGTCCCGAGCGTTCGGGCCATTTGTCAGCTGCGGTCGGTGACGATTAGTACAGCTCCTTGCTGAGCGTCTCCTCACTGAGGCGTTCTTCCAGCTCGGCCAAACTCCAGCCGGTCCAGATCGCCCGCGCGATCTGCGCGGTGCTGGGCAAGGCCGTTGGGTCCCACGCTTCGGGATTCCATGTGTCCGAACGCATAAACGCCTTCGCGCAATGGAAAAACACCTCCTCGACGTCGATCTCCAGCGCTAGGATCGGGCGCTTGCCCTTAACAGCCATCGCATCGAAGTAGTCGGCGTCGGCCAGCACCCGGGCGCTGCCGTTGATGCGTAGGGTGTCACCCCGCCCCGGCACCAGGAATACCGTTCCGGCCCGCGGCTTTTCGAGGACGTTGAGGTAGCCGTCGACCCGCTTGTTGCCGGGACGTTCGGGGATGGCAATGGTGGTGTCGTCGATGACGTGTACGAAGCCCGGCGGATCGCCCTTGGGGGAAACATCGACGTGCCCGGCGGCGTCGGTGGTAGCCACAAATCCAAGCGGGGAGTGCGCCAGCCAGTCCCGATGAATCGGCAGCAACCGGTCACTTACCTTGTTGGCGACGGCCTCGATGGGATACCCGACGATGTCGCGGAGCTCGTCAATGCTGTGGAGTTCACGGTACATGGGTTGATTGTGCCGCGGCACCGATCGTTGCGCCGCTGCTTTTCCGGCCGCACCATCAATCGGCATGCCAATGTGGATCAGGCTGATGTTGTCGGGCCTTTCACGTAGAAACTTCTACGGGTCCTTTGGACTGCCCCAGTCCCCGGGCCGCGCTGGACTCGGCATTGGGTTGACGCTCACCGACCAATAGCCTCGATCCACGGACGGATTGGGTGTGTAGAGGTTGCGAGCTGTTGCGGTCTGAGTGGTCGGCAGTCGGTGGTGTGCTGTAGGAACAGGTGTATGAATTTGGCGGCGTGGGCTGAGCGCAACGGTGTTGCGCGGGTGACTGCGTATCGCTGGTTTCGAGCCGGGCTGGTGGCTGCGAAGCGCGGAAGGGACGCAGCCGCACGGCTGCCGAACAACCCCGAGACGGGGTGCAAGTCGCGTGACCACTAAAGATCACTCACTCGCAACGGTTCTCATGCAACACTCCGACCAGCGAAAGAAAGGCAGTGCAGGTGTCGCACGGCTTCAAGCCCGATTCAGTTCGGGCACAACGCGGCTGACTGATGGCCGTGTCATGCCGAGCATCGCGGGGACGTTGGGGATCAGCCCGCCGGCCCGCTATCGGATGCTGACCGAACGGAAGGGCGAGGTGGCCGAATGACCCTAGCGGCGCAGATCGTGCGCTCTGCCGTCGCGGCCAGCGGTGGCCTTGGCGAACCGTGGTGCTCGGACCTCGATCAGCTCGCTACAGACGCGGTTCGTGTCAGCAATCGACTGCTGGTGGTCGAAACGGACCGTGACACATATGGTCCATCTGCTGGCTGCGGCTGGCAGATCACCGTGTACGCGGTGCCCGACGATGGCGGAGAGGCCGCAGCTATCGCGGTGGTCGCCGCGGACAACGGTGACGCAGTTCCGACGCTCACGTCGGTGATACAGAAAACCGGGCGACCGATGACCTGGACTCGTATCAAGCCTGGCATGTATCGATCTGGCCTGTACCTCATTGGGCGGCTCGATACTTGTGAGTGGTTCGCCGAAGGCCCAGGTGTCGATCAGTGCTTCGATCACAAGGCGCAGGCCCAGGCCGCCTGCGACTCCGCACGCGGGCTATGCCTTTCCACCGAAGGCTGACAGTCGTGCCCGCGATGTCACTTTCCCGCGGGCCGGTGACCGTCGAGCAGTCCTGGCGGCTGATCGAGCGCACTGGCCAACGACGCAATCGAGGACCCACGGCGCAATCACAACAGTGGGGAGGCCCCCGATTGACCGACCATTGGTTCGTCTGCGGCAACGGCCGCCGGTTCAGAAACCGGCTGACGCCGGCCAACCAGATACCAGGTGTGCATGACGCCCTTGCCCTTCACGTCGACATCGCCGCGCTCTTCAAACACGAAGCCGCGCTTGAGGCGTTCGTAGACCGCCTGGGGCACCTGGATCCGTCCCGCAACATCGGTCGATTCCATCCGGGAAGCGACGTTGACCGCGTCACCCCACACGTCGTAGAAAAACTTCCGCGCGCCAACCACACCGGCTACCACCGGTCCAGCGGCCAGGCCAATCCGCAGCGGCACATCGCGCCCCTGCGGATCCTTCAGGCCCGCAACTGAGTTGGCCATATCGAGCGCCAGACACGCGAGCGCCTCCAAGTGATCGGGCCGCGGCTGTGGCACTCCGCTAACCACCATGTAGGAGTCGCCGCTGGTTTTGATTTTCTCCAGTCCGTATTTGTCGACCAGTGCGTCGAAGTCGGTGTACAGCTGGTCCAAGAAGCGAACGAGGTCGGCCGGATTGGTGTCGCTGGCCCGTTTGGTGAAGCCGGCGATGTCGGCGAACAGGATCGAGGCATCTTCGTATTTGTCGGCGATGATGCCGCGGTCCGGATTCTTCAGCCGCTCGGCGACGCTGCCTGGCAGGATGTTGGCCAGCAACGACTCGGACCGTTCATACTCCAGCTCCATGGAATTCTCGGCGCGCGCAATCTCACGTAACGCGAATCCCACCGCAGCGACGACCATGATGCAGGTAGAGATCGTCGACACCACGAAGCCCACCGTCATGGACCACTGGGGCTGAACCCCGGTATCAGCCGGCACGGTGAACTGCAGGGTGATCACGATAGCCGCACCGATGGCTACCAATGCCGATGCGAGCACGATCCGTTCGATGCCCAGGATCAGCACCGCGACGGTGGCCGTGACCAGGAAATAGAAGTGCAGGCCGGCGCCGGTGCCGATGTTCCAGGTGATGACGGAAAGCGCCACGTAGGCCGTGAAGATCAGCGTGGCCGGCGCAGCCAGCTCGCCGAAACGGTGCAGCAGCGGGATTAGCAGGAAGACCACCGTGGCGACGAAGTTGACTGCCACGATAGGCACGAAGACGTCCTCGGTTACCAGCTCCATGACCCCGAAACTGAAGGTGACGGTAGCGGCGAGCCACGTGGTGATGTTGAGTACTCGCCGCCGTCTCAGGATGCTGGCAGCGTAGTGACTGTTGCGGGCGGGGGCGCAGCCTTGGAGCTTTACCGGCGAGGCACAGTCGGCGCGCCGGAACAGGCCTTTCCCCTGCACCGATGCAACACCGCGCCTGTTGGTCGCCACCGCAGAAGCCTATCTTGCTGATGGTTGTTGTCTACTCGGTCCGAACACCGTTCAGTACCAGAGTGCTGCGCCTCGACCGGCGCCGGAGACATACCTGTGGCGATTACTGGCTCCAAGCCGTTGATGCGGATTCGTGTGGGTTTAGACACATCGGCGCCGGGATCCTGTCTCGGAATCAACATCTCAATATCTTCGCCTGGGGGTAGTTCAGTCATGGGTTTGGATGCTCACTTTCGGACTGTTTCCGCTGGGCTAACAGTGTTTAACCACTCGCCGCCGGAAGCTTTCTGCGACTACTCGCTACGTAAAGTCGCCGGCGTTGAACACACAAATCTGAGGATCTTGGCGGCTATCAGACATGGCAACTTGCCAGCCGCCGCCGCTACGCTGCCAAGTACACCGAGGGTGTCGCGCACACCGCGTTCCCCCACGCAAGAACACCGCAAGAGCTAGGACATCCGCACCGCAAAAAGCGATCCAGCGGGACATAACCTCAGCGTTCGGAAAAAGGATGGTTACTGCCATGACTTACACCGCGACCCTCACCCGCGAGGACGGCATGTGGCTCGGCGAAGTCCAGGGCCTGGCCGGTGTTCATGCCTACGCGCGGACCTTGACCCGGCTACGCCAGGAGTTGGCCGTCGCGATCATCTTGTCCAACGATATCGACGACACCGACGTTGGCCTCGACGACGACACCGAAATCGAGATCGAATTCCAGGTCGCAGACGATCCATTGCTTACCCAGGCATTCGCACTCGCGCAGCGGCGCCACCAGCTCCGACACGCTGAGGAAGCCCTCGTGGCCCAAACAGCTTCGGTGGCACGCTCGCTCATTGACGCAGGCTGGTCCGTTCGAGACACTGCAGGAGCCTTGGACGTCACCGCGGGCAGAGTATCCCAACTCGCGAAGCTCACTGACCTAATAGGAGTTCCATTTCGCCGCACCAGAACAGGATCTGGATAGCGCATCCATCCTGGAGTGCGACCGTCAGACGTTGGCGATGGGGGTTCAGCCCTGGCTTAGGCGGGAGGTGGCTGCGCAAACCCTCCCAGCAACCTCACAGCTCCCCAGCAACCTCAGCACAGGCTTGATGGGTAACTTATGCGCCGAAGGGCGCACCAATGTTTCGCAGTCGCGCGTGCGCCGCAAGGAGCGAGAAGGTAAGGGGCTTAACGATGTTGAAGATGCTCGGTCTAGTAGGCGCCTGTCTCGCCGCGCCCGCAATTGCCATGGCCACCCCGGCGAGCGCAGAGCCGAACGCGTTCACACCTGGGGATTGCTCGGCGCAGGCAGCTGCCGTTTGCAATGTCAGCCACATGGACCCCACCAACCCGACGAATCCTGACAGCCTAGTGTTTCCGTCG
>JAHZKD010000417.1 GCA_022600605.1 Actinomycetes bacterium | reverse complement strand
GTCTGCTGTTCGGGCTCGCCGGCGGCGGACTCTGGCCTGTGGTCAACGGCTTCACTGTCATCGTTTTGCGCGGCGAATACATCGGTGTCGGCGCGGTCGTTGTCACCGTGGCGGCGGCGTGGTTGGTCCGGGGTCTTACGGTCGACCAGCCAGCGACCTATCGCGACACCGAGGACCGAGGTGAAGAACACCAGAAGGGCGGTGAAGGCCGCAAACGTCGTCACTTCGTTCATAAAGCTATCGACGTAGAGGTTGTCGTAGAACATCCCGACGAACCAGGCGACAACGCCACTGGCCACCCCCGCGAACAGGCCGGCCAGCAGCCAAGTCATTGCCAGATCGGGGCGCCGGTCCGGATCGGGTTCGGCGCGCGCATCGGCACGGCCGTCGGCGTAGCCCCACACGAATACCACGACCGCGTAGGCACCGATCAAGCTGACGCTGATCAACCCCGCCTTGGTCGCCCACTCGTTGACCATCGCTCCCTGGAGCAGCCGGACGATCACACCCACGGCGGCAAACGCCAGTCCACGCAGCAGCCACTTACTCATGAGGCCACACCCTAGCGAGTAGCGTCACCATCCGTGACAATTTCTCAGCGCCGCGACCTATTGCGCCAACGCCTGGCGGCGGCAGAACTGGACGCTTTGCTGGTGTCCGACCTGGTCAACGTCCGATATCTGTCCGGATTCACCGGCTCGAATGCTGCCCTTCTGGTCCTTACCGAGGATGAAACGCCGGTTCTCGCCACTGACGGGCGCTACCGCAACCAGGCCGCCGAGCAGGCACTCGGTGCTGAAATCGTCATCGAGCGGGCATGCGCACCGCAGCTGGTCAGCCGAGCGGCCGAATCCGGTTTGGCCGCACTGGGCTTCGAAAGCCACGTAGTTACCGTCGACGGATTCGCCGCCCTCACGCGCGCAGCCGGTGAGAAGTGCGAGCTGGTACCCGCTGGCGGGATGGTGGAGGGCCTCCGGGAGGTCAAAGACGCCGGTGAGACCGCACTGCTGCGGTTGGCCTGCGAGGCAGCTGACGCGGCGCTGAAGGACCTTGTGGAGCGCGGCGGTCTACAACCCGGCCGCACAGAGAAACAGGTCCGGCGCGAGCTGGAGGCGTTGATGCTCGACCACGGCGCCGACGGGGCGTCATTCGAGACCATTGTCGCGACCGGGCCGAACTCGGCTATCCCTCATCACAGGCCCACGGATGCGGTGTTGGCCGCCGGCGATTTCGTCAAGATCGACTTCGGCGCCCTGGTGTGCGGCTATCACTCGGACATGACCCGCACGTTCGTGCTCGCACCGATAGCGCAGTGGCAACATGACATTTACGATCTGGTTGCTGCTGCCCAGCGCGCCGGCCGAGAAGCCCTCGCGCCCGGGGCCGAGCTCAGCGGTATCGACGCGGCAGCACGTCAGGTCATCACTGACGCAGGGTATGCCGACAACTTCAGCCACGGTCTCGGCCACGGGGTGGGCCTGCAGATACACGAAGCACCGGGAATCAACTCCGCGGCCGCCGGTACACTGCTTGCTGGCTCCGCGGTGACTGTTGAGCCCGGTGTGTACCTGCCTGACCGCGGCGGCGTCCGCATCGAGGACACGCTGGTGGTGACCGGGCATCGCGGCGCTGGCGGGGACGTCGGGGCCGACCTGCCCGAACTACTTACCCGGTTCCCCAAGGAACTGGTGATCCTCTAACAGCTAGGAGAACAACCGATCGTGGCATCGACCGCAGACTTCAAGAACGGGCTTGTCCTGCAGATCGACGGCCAGCTCTGGCAGATCGTCGAATTCCAGCACGTCAAGCCTGGCAAGGGGCCGGCCTTCGTGCGGACGAAGCTGAAGAATGTGCTGTCCGGAAAGGTCGTCGACAAGACCTATAACGCCGGGGTGAAGGTGGAGACTGCGACGGTGGACCGCCGTGACGCCACCTACCTGTACCAAGACGGGACCGACTTTGTATTCATGGACAGCGAGGATTACGAGCAACATCCGTTGTCCGAGTCGTTGGTCGGCCGGGCGGCGGGATTCCTGTTGGGGAGCATGCCGGTGCAGATCGCATTCCACGACGGGACGCCGCTGTACCTCGAGCTGCCGGTGACGGTCGAACTAGAGGTTGCCGCCACTGAGCCCGGACTGCAGGGCGACCGGTCCAGTGCGGGCACCAAGCCGGCGACGCTGGAGACCGGTGCTGAGATCCAGGTGCCGTTGTTCATCAACGCCGGTGACAAGCTCAAAGTCGATTCCCGCGACGGCAGTTACCTGGGAAGGGTCAATGCCTGACCGGGGCGAGCGGAGCGACGGGGTGAGTGATCACCGGGGCGAGCGGAGCGACGGGGTGAGTGATCGTCGGGGCGACCGGGGTCGTCACCAGGCTCGCAAACGCGCCATCGACCTTCTGTTCGAGGCTGACGCCCGCGGTATCACCGCCATTGAAGTAGCTGAGTCGCGAAATGCCTTGGCGCAGAACCAATCCGACGATATGTCGCAGCTCAATCCGTATACGGTCACGGTAGCCCGCGGAGTGACGGAAAACTCGGCGCATCTTGACGAGTTGATCTCGGCCCATTTGCAGGGCTGGACATTGGACCGACTTCCCGCGGTAGACCGGGCAATCCTGCGCGTCGCGGCGTGGGAACTGCTCCACGCTGAGGACGTGCCTGAACCGGTGGCGGTCGATGAAGCTGTCGAACTGGCCAAGCAGCTCTCCACTGACGACTCGCCAGGGTTCGTCAACGGTGTGCTCGGGCAGATCATGCTGGTGACACCCCAAATCCGGGCAGCAGCGGCTGCGGCGCAGGGCGGCCACGAAGGCAGCGACGAAGGCAGCGACGAAGGACCATGATGCGGCTGCGGCCCACGGGGACCGAGGCTCGGTGATCTTGGCCGGCGGCACCGAGCTGCCAGCCGACCTGCTCGTCTACGCGACTGGATTCACCTCGATGAACAGCTGGGCG
>JAHZKD010000416.1 GCA_022600605.1 Actinomycetes bacterium | reverse complement strand
TGCCCAGCACCCCGGATCGACTCCTCGAGTTGGGGGCCTTCCTCGCTTTATGTCCCAGTGATACGGCCGACCTCACCGACATGTCACTACACGACAGACCACACGGCGCCTTCGCGCCGTGACCAGCATTGAACTCGGCCGCCAGGGGCGGTGAACGCGCGGGTTCACCGATCAGGCGATCCTCGCCGGCTCGCGGGGAGGGGCTCGGTCACCAGGCTCGGGACAGCGACATCGAGGATCGCCTACCGGCCCACCCCGGACGGTGGTTCGGCGTCCTCGCAGTGCACGACGTACTCGACATAGGGGTCATCGTCATAGGGGTCATGGTCGAATTCTTCGTCGTCCCAGGCTTGGCCAATATCGTCGTCGGCAAGTGCCGTGCGGGCCTCACCTGCCTGGTCATCTGAAGAGTCGGCAAACCCCACCATGAGCAGTGCGGCCACGACACCGAACAATGCGACGAATGCCGGCAACAACATGGCCTGCGACATGGCAGCGGCAAACGGGCTGCGCAGAAAGACCGGCAGCTGTGTGACCGATCCGTCGGTCCACTGGGTCGCATCTGCGGCGCCCGGCAGCTCGGCATGCAGCCGCGACACCACGCACGCGGCGATAGCCGCGCTGCCGAGCGCCGACCCGACCTGTCGGGTGGTGTTGTAGACGCCGGAGCCTGCGCCAGCCAGCTGCGGGGAAAGTTTCCTGGTCGCGGTGGCGGCTAGGGGGGACCAGATAAACGCCATGCCCACCCCCATGGCGGTGATGGGTATCACCAGGCGCCACACCGGGGTTGCAGGGGTCATCTCGATCGATAACCAGGTCAGCCCGATTGCCATTACCGAGAAGCCGAAGCCAACCACGGGCCGGGGATGTGATCGGTCGACGATCCTGCCGACCACTGGGGCCAGCACGCCGGTCGCGATAGCCATCGGAGCAGTCAGCAGCGCCGCTTCCGTCGGCGACATCCCGCAGACCGCCTGGGCGTAGAACATCAGCGGCACGATCATCGCCGTGGCGACAAACCCGATGATCGCCACGCCTAGGTTGGACATGGAGAAGTCGCGGTCGCCGAAGATGCTGAGCGGAATCAGCGGCTCCCCGGCGTTGACCGACTGCCAACAGAAAAACGTGACCATGGCGGCGACACCGACGGCGCAGGCCGCCCAAATCCAGGGCGCCCAACCGTAGGCCTGGCCCTCTTGGAGCGCGAAGACGATCAAGAACAGACCAATGCCCGACAGCAGCACCCCAGGAATGTCGAAGCCTCGGCCTTGGGTGGGCAGCTCCGGCACCAGCCAGACCGCGGCCGCCAGGCCGATGACGCCGATGGGCACGTTGACGAAGAAGATCCACTGCCACCCCAGCTGCTCGACCAGAACCCCACCGGCCAGCGGACCCACTAGGGTGGCCACCCCTGCTGTGGCGCCCCATACGCTCATCGCGACCCCGCGGCCGTTCGCGGGGAAGATTCTGGTGATCACCGACAGCGTCTGCGGCGTGAGCAGTGCCGCACCGACGCCCTGGACCACCCTGGCGGCGATCAGCATGCCGATGGTGTCAGAGAGCCCGCACCACAACGAGGCCACGGTGAACACCGCGAGGCCGAGCAAGTAGATGTTCTTCGGGCCGTATCTATCCCCCAGCCGGCCGGATACGAGCAGGGGTGCGGCAAAGGCCAGCAGATAGGCGCTGGTCACCCAGATCACCGCGTCGTAGTCGGCACTCAGACTTGACATGATCGCCGGATTGGCGACAGCGACAATCGTGGCGTCGACCAGAATCATGAAGAAGCCGATGAGCAACGCCCACAACGCGTGCCACGGATTGGCACCGGACTGTGGTGGTGTCACGGTCTTGGACATCGTGGGCTCGGCAGTCTCATGAGGTGGGGCAATCAGCGAGGTGTTCAGCGGGGCATTCAGCTAGGTACCGCTGCACGGAGAGCGGGGACGGCCCGAGGCTACGGATCGGCCGGTATCCGGACAAATCCGAGTGTCCGACTGCAGCGGTCACACGACCTCGACGGCTGCCCCGTCCGCCACTGGCTCCGCCTTCGCTGACCGGTGCACCCCGGTCAGCAGCAGGGCCGCCAACGCGATGATCACACCGGCCGCCATGACGACCGCCATGGCAAGTTCATGGTTCCCGAGCACACCAACGACCGGAGCGACGACCGCACCCAGTCCGAACTGGGTTGCGCCCAACAACGCGGCCGCGGTGCCCGCGGCTTCGGGGTGGCGGGTCAGGGCCACCGCAGGGGCATTCGGGATAACCAGCCCCATGGCGCCGAGGATGGCCCAAACCGGGAGGACAAAACCGATGAGCCCGCCGAACTGGCTGGCGGCCACGGCAACGAACACAGCTCCTGACACCGAGGCGGCGACCAGCGCCCCGAGCATGATCTTTTGTGGCGGAAACCGGCGCAGCAGCACCACATTGCACTGGGTGGAACCGATCAACGCGATGGCCCCAGCGCCGAACACCAACGCGAAGGAGGCCTGGTCCAGCCCGTAGCGGTCCTGCAGCACGAACGAAGCGCCCGCGATGTAGGCGAACAAGCCGGACATGCCAAGCGCGGCGGTGAGTACGAGGATGACGAATCGCAGATCGCGGAGAAGTTCTAGATAGGTCGCGGCGATCCCACGCAACTTCAACGGACGGCGATGGTCTTGGCGCAGCGTCTCGGGCAGCGCAAAGACGGCCATCACCAGCAGCGCACCGGCCAGGGCAACAAGGGCGGCGAAGATCCAACGCCAGGAAGCACCGAGAAGTACCGCCACTCCCAGCGAGGGGGCCAGCACCGGTGCCACGCCGATTACCAGCATCAGTCGTGACATCACCCGTGCAGCGTCGGACTCGGCGAACAGGTCGCCGACGACCGCGATGGCCACCACCATCGCCGCGGCCGCTCCGAAGCCCTGTAGCCCGCGAGCAACGCCCAACACCGTGATGTTGGCCGCGAACATGCACATCAGCGAGGCGAGCATATGCAGCACGATCCCCGCGATCAGCGGTGTGCGGCGCCCCAGGGAATCTGAGAGCGGACCGACGATCAGCTGCCCCACCGCCAGGCCCGCGAGGGTGCCGGTCAGCGTCAACTGGACCACCGACGAGGACACCGACAGGTCGTCGGCGATATTCGGCAGGGCGGGCAGGTACATGTCGATGGTGAGCGGGCCGAGTGCCACCAACAGTCCGAGCACCAGGATCATCCGGGTTTGGCTCGGTTGCCTCGCATCCACGTCCGGGATACTGCCATGCGATTGGTTAGGGTCGCTTCCCAATTGTTTCTTCCACGCTCACCGGCCAGTGATTACCCACGTCCGGAGACGGCCAGAGACAGCCAGAGACAGGAGAGGTAGACCGACGTCCGTTTGGTAGGCGTTAACCTTGGTGCAGCCGTCGCAGGCGGTTCACCATACGAAGGGGCCACCGAATGAGTGCCGGGTCACCTACCCAGAGCCAGCTGCCAGCGGCCGACGACGCGGATCCAAGCATCGCGGCCAAAGTGCTCTCCCACATCATCGAACGTGGCGCACGTGTCCAGGACCCGGCGGTCAAGGCGTATGTAGAGCGCCTGCGCGAGCACAATCCAGAGGCGACACCGGCCGAGATCATCGAGAAGTTGGACAAGCACTACCTGGCGGCGGTGATCGCCAGCGGCGCGGCCGTCGGATCGACCGCGGCGTTTCCCGGCATCGGCACCCTGGTCGCGATGTCCGCAGTTGCCGGGGAGACCGTCATGTTCCTCGAGGCGACGGCGGTGTACGTCCTGGCGGTCGCCGAAGTCCACGGCATCCCCGCCGACCACCACGAGCGTCGTCGCGCCCTCGTGCTGGCGGTGCTTGTCGGCGACGACAGCAAGCACGCTGTGTCCAGCCTCCTGGGGTCGGGCCGTACCAGCGGTGCATGGTTGTCCGAGGGGGCCGCGACACTGCCATTACCTGCGGTATCTCAACTGAACTCACGGCTGTTGCGCTACTTCGTGAAGCGCTACACCCTCAAGCGCGGGGCCATTGCGCTGGGAAAGCTCCTGCCCGCCGGCATTGGGGCGGTAGTCGGTGGCGTAGGCAACCGCTTGATGGGCAAGAAAATCCGCGAGCATGCCCACACCGCGTTCGGCCCTCCGCCGGCGCGATGGCCGTCGCCGCTGCACCTGCTGCCCGCACCGAACGCCTGATCGCACGCGGGCGTCCCAATGGGGCACCGGTCCGTCTGTCGACAACCCCTTTGCCCACCCCTGACCGTTCCTCGCGAAAGCCATAACCACGTTGCATGGTCCGGCCAGCGGCCGAGGCGCTAGCCTTTATACGGCGGAAATGCGGAACTCACCGCACACCGGGTTGGACTGGGTGGCCGGCTGCTGCACTGCGGCACTGGCTCGAAGCGAAGAATTGAGGCGAACAGCAGCCGTGAGCTCACCTTCACCATTCGGTCAGAACGAGTGGTTGGTCGAAGAGATGTATCGCAAGTTCCGCGAAGATCCCTCGTCGGTCGACCCCAGTTGGCACGAGTTC
>JAHZKD010000415.1 GCA_022600605.1 Actinomycetes bacterium | reverse complement strand
CGGGCGGCTTAATGGCGTTGCGCCTTTCGCTTAATCAACTGGTTGCCGTTCTGGCTGGTGCGGTCATTCTGGTTTTCGCGGTCATGATGTCGACTTCGATGCTGTCTCAGGCGTCTGTCGGGCGTACTGTCTCCGATCTTGAGAACCGTCTCCTACCGGTCCGGGACAAGAGCTCGCAGTTGGCCCTCGCGTATCTCAACCAAGAGACCGGCCAGCGAGGGTTTCTGCTCACCGCCGATCCGGTCACGCTTGAGCCATACACTCTCGGAACCGTTGAGGCCGACCGGCTGGTCGTCGAGCTTCGTACCGAGCTTTCCCGCACGCCGGACGGTGGGGAACTCCTCAAGTTGTTCGAGGGTGTCGTCGCAGCGTCCGCCACCTGGCGGGAGCAGGCGGCCGAGCCTCAAATCGCCGCGCAGCGCGCCGCGTCGATAACCCAGGAACAGCTCAGCCAGATGGTTTTCGATGGCAAAGAGCTGTTCGACAAAGTCCGTGAACGCGCGCACGCCCTCGATACGCGGATCGAGACCCTGATTGCTGAAGGGTTTCAGCGGCTTAGTTCAATGCAGCGGACGGCAAACCTCGTTCAGTACGGTGCGGCAGCTGCTTTGGCAGTCGTCATCGCTGGCATCGTCACAATGATGGTTCGGATGGTCAACCGGCCGGTTGCCCGGCTGGTCAGCGACGTACACGCCGTGGCTGACGGCGTCTATGACAGCCCCATCGGCGGTGCCGGTCCCCGCGAGGTTCAAGTGATCTCGACGGCCGTGGGAGCCATGCGCGACAGCCTGATCGACGCGAGGGATAGACACGAGGACGAAAAAAAACGGTTCGAATCGGTGGTGGGAATGACGCCGTCGGCAGTCTCGGTCCGTGATTCACGGCACCGCTACACCTTGGTCAACGCGGCGTTCTGCCAATTGTTCGGGTACGAATCTACCAAGGACGCGATCGGCCGAACTGAGGATGAGATCCTGCCGCCCGACGTGCTTCAACGCTCTAGGCTGGCTGCACCTCGACTCCTGGCCGGCGATACGTGCGTCGAGGAAGAGCCCATCCAGCGTGGGTCAGGCCATTCCTTGTTCCTGACCCATCGATTTCCGCTGCGCAACGCCGCTGGCGCAATCACAGAGCTGGTCACGATACGAACAGACATTACTGACAGTAGGAAGATTCAGCGGGAGGCCGCCGAGCGAGCCAAGTGGCAAGATCTTGTCGCCACAGCCATCAGCGAGGGAAGGCTTGTGGTCTATTCGCAACCGATTGTCGACGTGGCGACCAGAGCGACCGTCGAAGAGGAGTTGCTGGTACGGCTACGCATTGCAGGCGCAGAAGAGGTCCTGCCGCCGAGCGCATTTCTTCCCCAATGCGAACGGCACGGATTGATGCCGGTGATCGATCATTACATGGTCGGCCGCGCAATCGAATTGGCCCGTGCCGGCAGGCACGTGAGCGTGAACATCACCGGCCAAACAATCTGCGCCGCAAAGACAGTCAGAAGTATCATCGCGGGGCTCGCTGGGGCTGGCCCAGACGTCGCAGGCAGGATCATGTTCGAGATCACCGAGACCACTGCCCTGGCTTCGCCTGCGGTCGCCAAGGCGTTTTCGATGTCCATGAGCGGTCTGGGTTGCCGGGTAGCTCTAGATGACTTCGGTACCGGGTACGGCACTTTCACCGAACTGCGACATCTTGATTTGTACGCGTTGAAACTCGACCTGACCTTTGTACGGGACATGCTGGAGGATCGCGACGACGAACGCATCGTCAATACCATTGTCGCTGTGGCGCGGACCTACGGATTGACCACTATCGCCGAAGGCGTCGAGTCGCAGGAGGTACTGGAACGGCTTGCCGAGATGGGGGTAGATCGCGCGCAGGGATACCTCTTCGGCCGGCCGGCGCCAGTTGTTACGTGACCGAGATCTGGGCGAGCTGGCGGGCTGACCATTGGCCGCGAGGGACGTATCGCGGCGGCCAAAAGATAGACCCGACCGCTGTACGAGAGTGCGGGCTAGTCCTAAGTCCTAAGACATCACGTCAGTCCTAAGACATCACGTCGAGCCGCCTGGACAGCCAGACCGCCTAAGGAATGGGTGGAATTGCCGGAATAGCTGGAATTGCTGGAATCGGCGGAATTGGCGGCGGAGCTGGAACCGGACATCCGTTCACCCCGGGACTGCAGGCAGGAACCGGAGGAACCGGAGGCACGGGAGGCGGCGGTGGATACTGTGCTGAAGCCACGGGTGCCCCTGCGAGGGCCAGGACTGCGATGACACCGATGATCGAACGCTTCATCTGAGCCTTCCCTTCATCGTCTTTGATGTGGAAGCGGGATTTTATGGTACCTACAGGGCAGGGTGTTTTGTTCCGGAACCAGCGAGCCCTTACCGGTCGTCATAGCCATCAGCCTTTCTGCGGTTGGCAAATCGCCCGGTTTGTTCGACTGCTTCGGCCTAAGTTGAAGTCATGAATCGCATCACTGAAGCCATGGGCTCGGTTTCTCGGACACTGTCTCGACCGACAGGTGCCGGCCGCTACCGACCGCTATATTTCCTGAACATCCTCGACAAGCTCCGGGGTGCGTCCTTGGAAAACGCAGTGCGGGACCGCGTAGTGATGATCACCGGAGCCTCGTCCGGGATCGGTGCGGTGACTGCACAGCAGATCGGAGCCGCTGGAGGTACGGTCGCGCTGGTGGCGCGTGGGGTTGAGAAACT